>CAYZKL010000046.1:7783-29149 GCA_964478855.1 uncultured Flavipsychrobacter sp. | reverse complement strand
CTTCGCTCACCCCATTCATCTAAGTCGTTAGTTATCAATTGTAGTTTGGGGTGAGGGTCACCCCATATGGGGTGACCCTGTTATAAGTCAAAAATCAAAAGTCTGCGAATTAGGGGTAAGGGATAAGTGTGGTCACCCCAGGTCACCCCATCAGGCCCTCCCGATAGCTATCGGGATGACCCTATTGTCGCCCTATTTGTCTGAATCAGAATGGTCAGAATAATAGAATAGTCAGAATCCCTCATTTTGCAATCACCTTACATGACCTCATGGTCACCCTCCCGATAGCTATCGGGATGACCCCAATGATATCGAAATGGGGTGATGATTTTCGATATAGTCGTAAGTACGGAACCAGACTTTTTTGTGCAGCCTATTGTCCGTTAAAACTATGCCTTAACTAACAAATGTATTGCAGAAAGTTGAACGGAATTTTGCAAGATATCCACAGTACGGAGGGTGATTTCTTGTGAAAGCACTGCCGGGGAATAGTTGTGGCGTGAAAAAAGTATGTGGGTAAATAGCCCGGCCTTCCTGAAGGGAGGAGGGAGAGCGTTGATATACTGGAGAATTCGCATAATTCCGGCCGACCTGAGGTTCAGAAGTGTATTAAGAAATTGTAAAGTTTCCATAATGATGAGTATCAGTCCTTTGTTTCGTGGGAATGGGACTATTTTTGTGGTAAGCTTATTACATGGTAAAAACGACGAAGCAAACTATTACAAGAGATCTGAGCTGGCTGGCGTTCAATGCCCGTGTGCTGCAGGAAGCGAATGATCCTGCCAATCATATTCACGACCGGATCCGTTTCCTGGGTATCTTTTCGAATAACCTGGACGAGTTTTTCAGGGTGAGGGTGGCAGCGCTGAGTAAAATGGTGTTGCTGGGTAAGGCCGCAAAAATGCACCTGGAAGCCAACCCTGATAAAATACTAAAGAAGATACAACAGACGGTGATAACGCAGCAGGCGGAATTTGACGGTACGTATGCAGACATCATCAGTGAGCTGGACAAGAAGAAGATATACATAAAGAACGAGAAGCAGCTATCTAAGGAACAGAAGGAGTATGTGACCAAGCTGTTTGAAGAGAAGATACGTACTCAGATCATCCCGTTGATGATAGAGAGTATTCCCCAGGTGCCGCTGTTGCGGGATAAGTCGATCTACCTGGCGTGTGTGCTGGGCAGTACCAAGTCGGCGGCACTGCAGCGGTACGCACTTATAGAGATACCCACCAAGGTGCTTCCAAGGTTCGTGATCATGCCATCGGCAAAAGGAACCACTGACATCATACTGCTGGAAGACATTATCAGGTATAATCTTCCGGCATTGTTTGCGCCTTTCGGGTTCAACAGGTTCCTTGGCTATATCATAAAGGTGACGAGGGATGCGGAGCTGGACATAGATAGTGATGTGAACGCAAACCTGCTGGATGAACTACAAAAGGGGCTGAAGAACAGGAAGCATGGCCGTGCCACACGGTTTGTGTATGACAGGCAGATAGATGAGGCGTTGCTCAACTTTCTGACCAAGCGGCTGGGCCTGACAAAAAAAGATAATCTAATAGCAGGTGGCAGGATACATAATTTCAAGGATTTTATCAATTTTCCGCATTCTATTTTTAAAGACCTGCTACCCCGGCAGCAACCCTTTGTGCATCCGTTGCTGAAACAGCCATGCCGCATAATGGAGGTCATTGAGAAGCGGGATGTGATGCTGCATTTGCCCTACCATTCATTCGACTCTATTATCGATCTGCTGCGCGAGGCAGCTATCGATCCTTTTGTGCAAAGTATCAGGATCACCTGCTACCGACTTGCGAAGGATTCGAAGATCGTGAACGCACTTATAAATGCGGTAAGGAACGGTAAGAAGGTGACAGTGGTGCTGGAACTAAGGGCAAGGTTTGATGAAGAGGCCAACATGCGCTGGAAGGCACAACTGGAAGAAGAGGGTGTGCAGGTGGTGCTGGGCATACACGATATGAAGGTGCATGCCAAGATATGCGTGATCAAGAAACGGGAATTCAACCGTACCAAGCAGTATGGTTTTATATCTACCGGCAACCTTAATGAGAATACTGCAGGCTATTACGGGGACCATTGCCTGCTGACCACCAACACGAATATCATAGCCGATATGAACCGTATTTTCGATTTTCTCGAAAATCCGTTGAAGAAGGCAGGTACGCTAAAGAATTGCAAGACCTTACCGGTATCACCCGTGAACATGCGCAGGGCCATGCTGCTGCAGCTAAACAGGGAGATACGCAATGCGGTAAAGAAAAAGCCGGCCTCAGTGATCATAAAGCTGAACAGCCTGGTAGATAAAGTGCTGATAGATAAGTTATACGCCGCAGCGAAAGCCGGTGTTGATGTCAGACTGATCATACGAGGTATATGCTGCGCATATACCGAACAAAAATCCTTCAAGGGCCATCTTAGTGCCATCTGTATCATAGATGAATACCTGGAGCACGCAAGAGTGTTTGTATTTGGAAATAGCAAAAAACCGCAGGTTTTTATCTCCTCGGCCGACTGGATGATCCGCAACCTGGACCACCGTGTAGAGGCCGCCTGTCCTGTATATGACGAAAATATCCAGCAGGAGCTGATAGATATTTTGAACATTCAGCTTGCTGAAAATGTAAAAGGTCGTATATTAGATAACGAGCAGAGCAATAATTATGTGCAAAGAGCAGGTAATGAGCCCGAAGTGCGCTCGCAGGAAGCTATTTATAAATACTTGCAAAATAAGAACTACAGGAAGTGATACTTGCGGCCATTGATATTGGTTCTAATGCGGCCCGGTTACTTATCTGCGAAACTTCGGTTTACACAGATGGTACCGTTGACTATACAAAGCTTACCCTTTTGCGTATTCCGTTGCGTCTCGGGTTTGATGTGTTTGATAAGGGGTACGTAACAGAAGAGAAGAAAGCTAAGCTGATGGAAACCCTGAAGGCTTATAAGCTGCTCATGAGCATTTATAATGTTGAAGGGTATAAAGCGTGCGCCACATCGGCTATGCGTGATGCCGCAAACGGGCCCGAGATACTGAAGCAGATACTGGATGAGACGGGGCTTAAGATCAACATCATTACCGGGCAGGAAGAAGCAAACATCATTTACGAAACGCACATTGCAGAAAAGCTGAGTGGTAATAAGTCTTATCTATACATCGACGTAGGTGGCGGCAGTACTGAAGTGACATTATACTCCAAGGATCATATCATCTTCAAAGAGTCTTTCAATATAGGTACGATACGTATGCTGCACAACAAGGTGACCGATGAGCAGTGGGAGCATATGAAGTGGTACATCAAAACCTACGTGCGTGATATGCCTATAGAGGCTATAGGTACGGGCGGCAACATCAACAAGATATTCTCCATCTCCAAAAGGAAGGAAGGAAAACCGCTGAGCCTGGAGCTACTGAAGGATTACCATAAAGAACTAAGCAGCTCTCCGCTTGCAGAGCGTAAGCATCTATACCAGTTTCGTGACGACCGTGCAGATGTAATTGTACCGGCTTTGCAGATATACATATCCATCATGCGCTGGGCGCAGGCCGATGAGATATATGTACCCAAAATAGGACTTGCAGACGGCCTGATAAAAATGCTGTATGCTGAGCGTACTGCAGCAGGGCTTTAGCGCTAATACTACCAGCGTACCAGTTGTATGCTTTCGCTTCCGGTGTTATCCGTCATTTTCAGAAAATAGTTTCCTGTTGGCAATCGCTCACCCGGTATGGTAGTGCTGCCTTTGCTGCTTGTGCCTTGCCATACAGTTCTGCCATTATTGTCAGTAAGCACCAGGGCAGTTTCTTCAGGCAGCTGATCTATCTGCCAGTGATTCTTAGATGGATTAGGGAATACTTTGAGCTCAGAGCGTTTCAGCATATTGCCTGTAAGTGCCACCAGTGATGTGTCCTTGCGGACATTGCCATTCTGCTTGCATACAGTTATTGAGTTAGGATTGAGCACTACACTGGTTACAGCAGGAAACCAAGTGAAAGTGAAGAGCTGTGTATCGGCAGTGTTATATAATCTTATAGTAGTGTCGCCGGAGGCAGTGCGGAGTTGCACCTCGATAGGCGTGGTGAAGTGGCCTGTATGTGCAGGGCATGATTGGGCCTGTACCAGCTTTACGATCACCTTTGATCCTTTCTGGTTCCAGGTGGTGGTGTATACAGGGTAACCCCTGCCATAGATCCACTGGTTAAAGAAGGTGTCGAGGTTCATGCCGTAGTAATGCTCCATGATCGCTTTTATGTCTGATGTGCGTGCATGGCCATTGCCATACAATTGCTGATAGGTGCGCAGCCCTGTAAAGAACAGGCTGTCATGTGGCGCAAGATAGCGGAGCATAGTTACCACTCCTGCCCCCTTGGCATAAACTCTTCTGCCATCAAACAAGCTATCGGATCGTGAGGTGTCATTAACATAGAGCATACCACAAGGGTCATTGGTTACCCTGCTTATAGTTTGAGCTCTTACTACCCGGGCAGCGGCGGGGCCATGAAAACGATCGGCAAACAGTTGTTCGGAGAATGTTGCAAAACCTTCGCTGAGCCATACATCGCCCCATTCGGCATAAGAAACATTATCGCCAAACCACTGGTGGGCCAGCTCATGCGCTATCACGGATATATTGGGAACGCCGATCGTGGTCATGGTCTGGTGTTCCATGCCGCCCGGTAGTGTAGTATAGCACATGCCATACTTCTCTTTCCAGAACGGGTACCTGCCGAACAATGAGTTGAAATGATCCATGATCATACCCACACTGTCAAAGTTTGATTTGAATGCAGGGTAGAAGGTAGCGGTGTCCATGAAGAAGTTATGGATCAATACTGAGTCGCTGCTGCCGGCTATAGGCCAGTAGTACTTATCTTCTGTGTAGCGGGCTACGGCCAGTGATATGAGGTAGTAAGTAATAGGGTAGTGTGTTTGCCAGTGGTAGGTAGTGAAGCCGGGCATCGATGTGGAATCAACATTTACCAGCACACCGCAACTGCCGTCTTTTACACCGTTCGGGGTAGTGATGAACATATCCACGGAGTCTATCTTGTCATTCACAGATTGCTTTACGGGCCACCATACGCGGGCTACCCAAGGATCGCTCTGGGTGTACATAACATGAGTGCCCTGTGCTGTGGTGCTATGGGTAACGCCGTTGAAGTAGCCGCTACCGGCAGGGGCAGCACCGTGATAATATACCTGTGCGGTGAACATGGCGCCGAGATACATAGGTGAGTGAAAAGCAACCTTTCTGAGGTAGCCTAGGGTAGTAGTAACCGGCAACCTTGTACCGTTGATCTTTACAGAGTCGATGGTCATGAGGGTATCCAGTTCAAACACATAAGTGTTCATAGCTGCTACCACGACCTGTGCGGTAGTGGTTACATAGCCCTGCATATACAGTGCTGTATCTGTTACCTGCAGGTTGAACCGAAGGTGCTTTATATCGTAGTCTCCTTCGCCCGCATCGGCCAGTGTTGTTTTGGCTGCAACGCCTTTACCTTGGCGGGAGCAGTACCTGCTACCTGCATATAAATGAACCTGTGACAAAAGCAGGATAAATGACAGTAAGGACAACTTTTTTTTCATGAACAAGCAAATATTTACAAAATATGATTAATTTTATTTATTCCTTCCTTATTATTAAGTGCTTAGCGGTGTAAGCACTTGAGCAGATGATATAGCCTGATTAAAATTAATCAATATTATTTACACTTAAATTTTTTCTGATGCTTAAACGCTACCTGGTACCAACCGTTTGCTTGTTGTTTGTGATGCTGCAGGCCATTGCGCAACCTGTAAGTTTTTTACCACGTGGTATCGGCGGCGGAGGCGCATTGTTCTTTCCCCGTATCAATCCGGGTAATGATAATGAGTTTTATGTATCCTGTGATATGAGTGAAATGTTTCACTCTACGGACTATGGCAATAGTTACGGCCAACTGCATTTTTCGTCATTGCAGTCGTTTAATGTGTCTACTTATGAGTTTACCAATAACCCGCTGATCGCATACAGCAACTTTAACGATGGTAATAACGGATACCCGGTGAAAACTACAGATGGCGGAGCTACATGGACCATGTTGCCCGGATTTGACGGTACGCTGGGAGAGCAGGTGTCTGCTATGAAATCCAATTACAATAAACCATCGCAACTACTCATGGATTATTACAGTAAACTTGTTTTCTCTAACGATGGAGGCAACACCTTTACCACTGTTGCTAACGCCAGCAGTATGGCAGTAGGTATTATCATGGGTGGTGCATTGTTTACAGGAGACAGTATTTATATAGGTACCAACCAAGGTGTGTATTACTCCACTAATTCGGGTGCTACATTTTCGTTAATGAGCACAACCGGTATCCCGGCAGGGCAGGTGATATGGCAGTTTGCGGGAGCAAGGGTGGGTACCAATTTCAGGTTTACCTGTATTGCAGGATTATCATCTGATATCTATAACGGGCTGATGCCTTATGACTATTATGGTGTGGTAGCCGGTGTTTATACCATGGATAACCTAAGTGGCACGTGGGTAAACAGAACAGGAACCATCAATACCGGTAACGACTATGTGATGTATGTGGGCATGGCTGAAAACGATATCAATACTATTTACCTAGGCGGAAATGATAATGCTTTAGGTGCGCCGCTGGTATATAAGTCAACTACAGGAGGTACTGCATGGAGTAAAGTATTTAATACATCGGGCAATGCAAATATCATTACCGGCTGGCAGGGATCCGGTGGAGATAAACAATGGAGCTGGGGCGAAACCGTATTTGGGATCACAGTAGCACCGAATAACGCCAATAAAGTGATGTTTGGTAGTTTCAGTGATGTGCACCTGAGCAGCGATGGCGGCACATCATGGAAGCAGGCATATGTGGACAATGCCGACGATCATGCTGCCGGCGCGACCACTCCTGTGCAACAGGCGTATCATTCCATAGGCCTAGAGAATACAACATGCTGGCAGATACATTGGCATACTGCATCCAATATGATATCGGCATTCAGTGATATAGGAGGCATACGCAGCGCAGACGCCGGCAGTAGCTGGAGCTATACCTGCAATGGGATGAGTGTGAACTCCGTGTACAGAATAGCCGAGACTCCGCTGGGTACTATGTATGCGGCAAATTCGAACATACATGATATGTACCAGAGTACAAGACTGAAGGATGCGCAGCTTGATGCAGCAGATGCTAATGGCAAGATCATGTATTCTACAAATGGTGGTGCTAACTGGAGCCTTGTTCACTCATTCGGCCACCCGGTATTCTGGGTAGCACTTGATCCTAATGACAGTAACAAAATGTACGCAAGTGTTGTCAATCATGCGGGATCAGGTGCTGCGGGCGGCATATGGGTTACGAGCGACCTGAATAATCACGGCACAAGTGTCTGGACGCATCTTGCTAATCCTCCCGGCACCGAGGGGCATCCGGCATGCCTTGTTGTGCTTAATGATGGTAAACTGCTGTGCACTTTTTCGGGCAGGATATCTACAGGTACCACGTTTACGCCAAGTTCAGGCGTGTTTATCTATAATCCGGGTACAAGCTCATGGACAGACGTGAGTGACCCTGCCATGAAATACTGGACGAAGGATATTATTGTTGATCCCGCGGATGCCACACAGAATACCTGGTACGCATGTGTGTTCACCAACTGGGGTACCACGGGTGCGGGGCAGGGTGGCCTGTACAGAACTACTAACAGGGGAGTATCGTGGACAAAGCTTACAGCCAGCATGTTTGATAGGGTGACTTCTATCACATTTGATCCTGCGACAAGCAACCGTGCATACCTGACCACAGAAACACAGGGCCTTTGGGTGAGCAGTAATATGAATGTGACTACCCCTACATGGACATTGGTCAATTCATATCCTTTCCGCCAGCCTGAGCGAGTATATTTCAATCCGTTCAATACTTCAGAGATGTGGGTATCCAGCTTTGGTAATGGTATGAGGATAGGTAGTTCAATACCGGTGACAACTCCTGTCACTAGCAGTGCCATCAGTAATATAGCCGTGTTCCCAAATCCTGTACAGGATCAATTGCATATTGAGCTGGGCGCGCTAAATACGAGCCGCTTATTGCCGGTAGAGGTGTTTAATATGGCTGGCCAATTGGTGAGCAGGGTAATACCTGTAAGTACATCGGGTGTGGTAGTTGATACAAAAAACTGGGCTCCGGGAACATACGTGGTGAAGTACGGTAATGAGCATACAAAGTTTGTAAGGGAGTAGTTTTACATATCCCTGGCTTCTTTGAGCCGACTGTCATACAGGAAACTGTTGTCGGTAAGTGTGTGGATGAACTCAATCAGGTCCTCTTTATCCTTACTCGTCATCACGATGGGTTTCCTGAGTTCTTTTTCAAGGTTTGAAGTTTGTACAATGCCATTGGTATAACGATCAAGTACCTGTCTCAGCGATCTGTACCTTCCATCATGCAGGTAGGGGTAGGTCATGCCTACGTTACGTAGTGATGGTACTTTGAACTTCATAGAGTCTTTAGGATCCCTGGTGATCTTCATCCTGCCATAGTCGTTCAGTTCTGGATCAGGTGTCAGCCCTACATTCTGAAAAGTATGGTTGGTAAACAACGGCTCATTATGGCATGAAGCGCAGTGTGTGCGAAACAGTTCCAACCCGTGCAACTCTTCCGGGGTCATATCGCCGCCCGGTTCTTTACGAACATATTTATCGTATTTGGAGTTGAAAGATTCGAACATGACCGTGAATTGCGCCAGTGCTTTTAATACCCGTTGCCCGGTGATGGTGCTGTCACCAAAAGCCTTGTAGAATAATGGCCTGTAATGGGATACACTATCCAGCCTGCTTACTACAGCTGCGAGCGTGGTGCCCATCTCTGTGGGGCTGGTTATAGGTGCCAGTGGTTGCACCTCCAGGTTGTTGATACCGCCATCCCACATAAATGAGGTGTTCCATGCAAGGTTAGACAGGGCAAGGGAATTGCGGGTTCCTTTCAGGCCGTTTATGCCATGGCTGAGACCGTGATCCACATGTGTAAACGCATTGAGCTGTGTATGGCAGTTGGCACACGATATAGTGCCATCTGCAGACAGCAGCGGATCGTAAACAGGTTTGGGCCATCCCTTAGGCCGCACAAAACGGATGTCCTCCGGTTTGGTATCAAAGCCGGAGAGTACGCTGAACATGCAAAGGAATGCAACGCATAGCAGCAGGTATGTTGTTTTTCTGTTGCTCACTTTTTCAGGGAAAACATGTTTGCATAGTTGTCTGCCATCATTGCAGCATCCTTTCCGGGTATTACTATGTTGTTGACTTTTGCCAGGTCTATCCCTGTAAACCATGCCGCCGCATCGGCCTGTATTCTCAATACTGTGTTGCCGTCTTTGTCTTTCTCAGTCGTTTCAGGCAGGGTAATGATGATAGTTCGTGCAGCATTATAGGGTGGCATATAGCCGCCGATATGATACTCAAAAGCATTATGGAAGGTAGCGCATACTGCGGAATGGCCTTCCAGTTTGGCCATAATATAACCGCTGTTCCATGCCCAGTACATTCCTTTTACAGGGTCCAGGTCGCCGCTATTGGCACCCGATGTATTGTCTGTACTATCCACACCTGCTGTAAACGATATGCTGTTGTAATCTCCGGCAGTAGCATCTAAATAAAATTGCAGGCTTGCCGGGCGTTCGGCATCAACAAGATGATTACTGTTTGCGCAGCTGACAGGCTGCTTACCCGGAGTAGTTGATGCGAGACGGAAATGGGTCATATAAAACCGGAACAGGTCTATATAGAGCGTATCTCCGTGCCCGTTGATATAATACTGGTCGGTAAGTTGCAGCGGTTGGCCTTTATATACCGGCTCTATGATCACAGAGACGCGGCCGGTAACAGAAAGAGGGAGTTTGCCGGCAGCATACACAGGTGCAAGCAATATCATTGCTACTACAATTCCTGTTATGCTCCACCGTGTACCCATGTCACGAAAATACTGAAAATTAAGGAGCATCAGGTGGTGGCGGCCCACGGTGGTCGCCAGGAGGCATTCTTTCTCCACCAGGTCCCGGTGGTGGTCCTTGCCTTCGATCATGTGGTGGAGGGCCGCCGTGCATACCGCCGTTCATTCTCCTGATGACATCATTGATGATGTTATCAAATTCGGGTTTCTGCGTTTCGGTGCATATCATACGCACCTGCCTGAAGTGGTCGTAAGTGACTACTTCTATCTGTTTCTGGTTGGCTGCAATAAGTGCGGTTATGGAATCAGCAAAAATGCCGCCATAGGTTTCATTCTTCAAGTTGGCGAACAGGAGCTTGCGGTATTCCATTGCTTCTTTCCTTAGTTCACGCATTGCCTGCTGATGCTCTTTTACCAGCCCGTCATACCTGTTGGATTGATCTTCTGTGAACTTAAGGCTGCGCACCACATAATCCCGCGGGGTTTCCCTTGGGGGAAATTTATCGGTATTTGGTTTCAGCCACAGCACGGCCATTAGTACTACATTACAAAGTATAAGCACCAATGCCGCCCATTTCCATATGTTTAAGCGTTTCTCACTCATGCTTAGTAGTTGTATGTGGTTCCTGCCTGTATTTCTGCTGCCAGTGGGTTAACAGTGGCAGGTTGCTCTTTATTTGTGTCCTGTGTGAGCGCGTATAGCACAGAGCCAATATTGAGCGTGAGTAATATGACCGCTGCCACCGCCCACTGCTTTATGGGAACAGCTATGTTTTTAGGTGCTTTTTCAGCAGCTAATTTCCTGAATACCTGTTCATAAATATCAGTTTTGGGCTCAGCATGGACCATTCCCTTTGTACTGTCCAGTACATTGGTTATCCATTGCTCCTTATTTGTGTTATTTATCATTACTGTTGTTTTTGACGCTATTTTTTATGTTTTCCTTCGTGTATATCTGATAATTTTTTTCGCAGGTTTCCCTTGGCTCTCTGCAGCAGAGATTCTACTGCTTTGACCGATATATCCATTATCGCAGCTATATCTTTTTGCGGTAATTCCTCCACATGGGCAAGCACAAAGACCGTTTTCTGATTTTCGGGCAGCGTGGCTATAGCCTCAAACAGGTAACGGGCATTTTCCTTCCGTTCCAGTTGTATGCCGGGATGGTCGAAGGCAGGTTTATTTTTTAATGCATCTTCCGTGTCGGTATATAGCAGCCTCCCAAATAATCCCTGCCGTTTCTGCCTGTTTTGGCTGCGTATGTGATCGAGACATTTGTTTACCGTTATTCTGTATATCCATGTGGACATGGACGATCTTTCATTAAAGGAAAGGATAGAGCGGTAAACGGTCACGAAAACTTCCTGTGTTATATCTTCTGCATTACCATGATCCTGAACCATGCCAATAGCGGTATTGTACACCTTATTACGGTATAGTTCCACTAATTGTTTGTATGCATTGCGGTTGCCTGATCTCAGTTCCGCCAGAAGAGGTTCGATATGGAATTGATTTGTGCTAATGTAGCAATTTAATAAACTGTAATCGTATAGCTTTTAATATTGAAATAAAAAATGGCTGCTTCAGCAGAAACAGCCATTTATAAAGAAAGAGGTATCGTTAGTTCTTTTTAGGGTCGGCATCTTTTTTAGCGACATCAAGCACAAAGAGTTTTTCATCAACAGGTTTATTCAGTTCTACTGTTGTAAAAGTAATATCGCCTTGGGTAGTGCTTACTGTCATTGGCATTACTACTCCTTCGGGCAGTTGCTTATAGTTGCTGTAATTGATGGATATTTCCTGTTCCTGGTCTTCCATTTTTGCTATGCTTTGTACTCGTAGGATATAGTAGGTACTTGCATCGATAAATGCAGTTTGTACGGCTCCGGTCTTGTCCGTTACTTTTAGTTTATAGCAGTTGGCATTGTTTATGGTTTCGCTGCCCAGGTATTCCAGCTTATCTATTTTGGTCCTGTCCACCATTTGCCCGTTCTGTATGTTCAGCTTGTCCTGGGCAATTTTCAATTGCTCTACCGGCAGGGCCATAGGTGCTTCCATTCCGGGCTGATAGAACCAGCCTTCTTTTGGTGTAATGATCGTATAGCCACTCATGCCCATCGCTGAGATGTCCATACGCATACCTACATTATTTACCGTTGTCTGCGACATGCTAATATCCATGCCGTTGATGTTCATTGAGCCGGTAGCCTTCATTGAAGTTACTTTGTTCCAGTTCTCAGTGCCGCCTGCCGCAGCGATATGCTTTTGCATGATCTCATCAGCATTTTGAGCACTGACAGTCGTTACTCCCATTGCAACGATAGCAGTTGCATGTACCAGTAATTTGAAAAATTTCATTTGTTCTAATTTTGAGTATCGTAAAGTTATGTCAATAAAGTAAGGTTCAGTTACCGCATACCTTAGCAAACAGTTAAAACCAAAGTCATTTGCATGGACTACGAAAAGATAGCCAATGTGTAATTCGATTTTCCTTTCTGTATCAGTAAGTACTTGTTATTCAGCAATTGGTCTTCGTTTATTTTATGATCCGGTGCGCTGACCTTTTCCTTATTGATGCTTATTCCGCCATTTTGCAGCATTTTTTTCGCTTCACCCTTAGATGCGAATACACCACTGTCTGCGAGGAAAGAGATAAGGTCAACCCCTTCCTGCAAAGAAGCTTTAGCAGCAGTTACCTGCGGTACTCCTTCCATCACTTCCAGCAGTTGCTGTTCATTAAGCGACCTTAGTACTTCTATAGAAGATTGTCCGAACAGTATATCTGATGCCTGTTTGGCAAATGACAGATCATCTTCACTATGCACCATTATCGTCATTTCTTCGGCAAGGGCCTTTTGAAGTTTTCTAAGGTGTGGTGCGGTCTCGTGTTCTGCTATCAATGCTTTTAATTCTGCCACCGGTCTGAATGAAAACACCAGTGACATCTTTGCCGCATCAGCATCAGGCAGTTTCATCCAGAACTGGTAGAACTGGTATGGTGAGGTCTTATTCCTGTCCAACCATACGTTTCCGCTCTCTGATTTGCCGAACTTGCTTCCATCGCTTTTGGTGATCAGTTTGCAGGTGAAGGCAAATGCGTCGTTGCCACCTTTTCTGCGGATCAGCTCTGTACCCGTTACAATATTGCCCCATTGGTCAGCACCACCCATTTGCAGCAATACATTCTTAGTTTTATTGAGATGGTAGAAGTCGAATCCCTGTATCAACTGATAGGTAAATTCAGTAAAAGACATTCCTGTTTCCAGGCGGTTCTTTACCGAATCTTTTGCCATCATGTAGTTTACGGAAATGTGCTTGCCGATATCCCTGATGAAGTCTAGGAAAGAAAAATCTTTGAACCAGTCGTAATTGTTGACCATTATGGCCGCATTAGGTACAGAATCATTGAAATCAATGAATTTGCCGAGTTGTTTCCTGATGCAATCACAGTTATGCAGGATGCTGTCCATATCCAGCAGGTTACGTTCCTGCGATTTGCCCGATGGATCGCCTATCATACCTGTGGCACCGCCAACCAGTGCATAGGGCTTGTGCCCGGCACGCTGCAGTCGCATCAGTAAGGTAATAGGTACCAGGTTTCCAACATGCAGGCTGTCTGCAGTGGGGTCAAATCCTATATAACCATGCGTCATTTCCTTATTCAGTTGTTCTTCGGTGCCCGGTATTATATCCTGCAGCAGGTTCCTTTCACGTAGTTCAGCAATCAGATTCATTCGATTTTATTGTTAAGCGAGGTGCAAAAATAGTATATAGAATTGGCCTCACATCTTTATTAATCAATATTATTGAAGCCTGATTTGCTATACGATCGATCAATTACATTATTTTTCAATCTAATTTGTTTTATTATTCCGGAATTTCTTTCTATCTTTCCGTACAACTTTACAAAAATTTTAAGCATTGAAACGACTTTTACTCGCATTAGCAATGTTTCTGCCTCTGTGTATGCAGGCGCAATCTCATCACGAAATAGGTATTGCCGTAGGTGTATCTAATTACTACGGTGACTTACAGCCGAAGTTTTGGGCATCTAATGGTTATCAGCCAATGGGAGGCATACTTTATAAATACTTCCTTAACCCAAGAGTAGGGTTACGTACCGGTGTTTCCTACACTAATCTGTCTGCAGGCGATAGCCTGAGCGGGATACCAGTTAACCGTGCGCGTAATCTCAGTTTTGCTACACACTTATTCGAGATGCATGGCGCACTTGAATTGAATTTTCTGCCTATTGAAGTAATGCATCATAAAGTTACGCCTTACATTTTCGGTGGTATCTCCGCATTCTATTTCAATCCTTATGCTCATGATGTTAATGACAATAAAATCTTCTTAAGGCCATTGAGTACAGAAGGCCAGGGGTTACCAATGTATCCTGACCGTAAACAATACAGCCTTGTGAATATGGCTTTCCCGTTTGGTGGTGGTTTTAAATTCTTTATCGGCAAAACCATTATGCTGAATGCTGAGCTTGGCTTCCGCTATACCAATACTGATTACCTTGATGATGTGAGCAAGTCTTATGTGAACCTTGATACATTGCAGAAGTATAAAGGCAAGGTGGCAAGGACGATGGCATATCGTGGTAATACAGTTATCGGTTGGGATAAGAATAACCCTAACTATGGTTTCCAGCGTGGAGATATGAAAGCAAATGACTGGTTCTGGTATGGTAACATCACTTGTACTATTTACTTCCGTGCGTTTGGTAATCCTAAGGAATATATAAAGACCAGGTGCCCCGGTTTCTTCCGTTAATCTAAACTATCTTTATGTCATTTACTCATGCTGTTTATACAGCATGAGTTTTTTATTTTAAGCTCATCTTAAGGTCCATTGCAGATGTTAACATTTCTTTTATTGTTTTGGTATAGATATTGATATACTATCGGTATGAAAAAATATTTAGTGCTGATACTGCTTGTTGTTTATTCAATTACCGGTAACGGACAGACTGCTAATGATGTATATGATACTGCTTACAACGTAAACCTGAAAGAGGTACGGGTAACAGCAAAATTCCTTAATGACACAGACAGGTACCGATACAACCAGACCAAGTTTTATGTAACTACTATATTGCCTTACCTGAATGCATCAACGAAATTATTTAAAGAGATCAATGCGAAGGTTCAGAACGAAGATCTTAGCCGTAGGGAGAGGAAGGAATTTGTGAACTCGAAAGAAGATGAAATGCGCAGCAAATTTGAAGATAAAGTAAAGGACCTGAATGTAACACAGGGTGTGCTACTGGTAAAGCTGATAGCAAGACAGACAGACGTGAATATTTACCACATACTGAAGGAGTTCAAAAATCCGCTTACAGCCGTTAAATGGCAGGGTTGGGCACGTTTGCATGGACTGAATCTTGATAAAAGATATCATCCGGAAGATGAGCCTATGCTGGAGAATATAATGGAAGAGTTGGGGTACCCGTTACCCGGAAGTTATGCCGTTATGGCTAACTGATCCTCGTTATAGTTATTTCATTGTTATTGGGCCATGAAAAGTGCATTAAATTATGCAGATAGTCTAAATTGCCATTGAAAGATCTTTCTGATGAAACGTGCACCATATACACTGTCTGAAGCAGGAAAAATTGTTACTGATTATAGCCATCTTATAGGTCATGCTTATGACAATGATTCGGCTACAATTGATTGTATCGCTATTACACCATTTGATGATGTGAACAAGAACAGGTTCATACTTTATTATCTACTTTTTAATGATGCAGAAATTGCTTTGTCGCAGGACTATGCCGGGGAAGAGTTTGATGTACTCATTATCTCAGGTTCGCAGGAGCACGGGCAATTGATGTATGAAAATATCGCAACCTGGCACACAAAGAATGTAGTGTTGCGCGATTATAATTGTACGGCACCCCAGGTGCAGCACCCGGTGGAAAATTAATATACCAGAACTACTTCTAAAATCACATTT
Source organism: uncultured Flavipsychrobacter sp. (assembly GCA_964478855.1). Taxonomy (GTDB): domain Bacteria; phylum Bacteroidota; class Bacteroidia; order Chitinophagales; family Chitinophagaceae; genus Nemorincola. Next base: position 13,196 of record CAYZKL010000046.1, on the reverse strand, counting down.
AAGTATATAAAAACAGCCGGCATATAGCCGGCTGTTTTTTGTTTAGCGTATCGTTACTATTTATTTACTCAGCAGTATCTTATAAGTTGCCTTGCTGCCATCCTGATCGGTCAGTACTACCATGTAGTTGCCTCCTGGTAAACGAGATAGGTTGGTCTCATGTTTGGCTGCGTTAGTGATCTCTTCTTTCATGATCACCTGACCGAGCATGTTATACAATTCCATGTGCATGGTTACATTGGTCGCACCAAAGTCCAGGTTCAGCATTCCGGAAGTAGGGTTCGGATAAATATTTATGTCCGCATGCGTCAGGTTATTGACACTCAACAGGGAAATGTAAATAATGTTTGATGGTAATGAAGGACAGTTGCCTGTATCACGCACCGCATAATAGCAACCTAATACACCGGGGTGGTAAGTTTGTGCGGTAGCACCTGCGATAATCACGCCGTCAGTATAAGAGCATGTAGGTGTGTAATACCAGGTATAATGACCTGCAGTGTTTGCAACCAGCAAGTTAGTGATCAGCGATACCAGTGGGGTAGATGGGGTACTGTCACGTATCATCAATACTGATGTGGTGGTAACCGTATCGTACAAGTAGCAACCACCATCATTAGGATTAACTACAAAAGTTACCACATCACCGTTTAAGAACAGAGACGTGAAAACAGTGGTGTCTATAGCCACCGGAACACCATTTACATACCAGGTATAAGAAGGGGCAATACCGAAATTGGAATAAACACCCTTAAATGTTACCGGTGCATCAAGGCAACCAGGATTGGAGCCCGCTATCAAGGTAGTAGAAACAGTATTGTTGTTGTTTGGTATTACCGTCATTGTAATAGGAGGAGATACAGCAGTATCATTCGAAATACAGCTATCTACAGGGTTAAGGATGCAATATACAAGGTCGCCATTGTTCAGGCTATCTGTAATATATATATTACCAACAGCACCCGGTACCAGCGTACCGCTTATGTACCAGCTAAGTGTGTAACCTGTTCCAGGATTAACCAACGTTGCGGTAAAAGTATCGATCAGGCCCTCACATATCGGGTTTTGAGTCGCTACTATAGAAGCTGCAGCTGTAAGATGTATGTGAATAATAGGTATTATGTTTGAATAAGCTGTATCGTTGTATGGGGCAGAGCAGGTAGAATTAGATACCATCATACATGAAATAGTATCAGATCCGCCAAAAGTGCCGGTGAATATTGATGTATCGGCACCTAAAACAGGTACATTGTTGATGAGCCACTGATAAATAGGGGCAGTACCGCCATTTACAGGGAAAGCCTGGAAAGTAAGCGGATGACCGGCACAATCAGGGTTACTACCCGCTATAAGGGACACAACAACCCTGGGCCTGATGCTGCTGCTACGATAGATAGTGATGACATTTGACCTGAAACTATCCAGAACACCTAAGCTATTTATGAAATATATAACACAATAGACGCTATCACCATCGTTAAGTGCAGTAGTATGAAAAGTATCGATGCTAACGCCTGTATAAACGCTATTAGCATACCACATATAGTATTCTGATGTAAAAGTATCTTCGCTCTGTACCGCTACAAAGTCAAGCTGGGAGCCGGGGCAGGTAGTATCTGAGTATGGTGGAAGGTATATAGTAACAGAATCCCTTACCTGGGCCTCTGTGGACTGATGCAAACCAATTAATAATACAAGAAGTAGCGTAAATTTACGTAGCATAATATATAATTTTATCCCCATCCGGGGAGCGGATAGAATTAGTTTGTGGTAAAAATAATCCATTCAGTTTACAATCCGAAAAGATTTTTAAGAAATATCATTTCAGGAAAAATATTATAAAGTTGGGGTAGTTCTTTTATTTTTTATATTAAATCCTATCTTTGCCTCCCGTTTTCAAATATATTACAAAGATAATTTTAACAACAACCCATGCATCTAAAAGGTTTGGTGAAGTTTTTTACTGCCGCGTTAATACTGATATCGCTGTACCAGCTGTCTTTAACTCTTATCGTACGCAACGAAGAAAAGAAAATGCGGGCTCAGGCCAGGCGTGCTGCGCAGGCTGATGACCCTACCGCCACAGGCGAAGCCCTTGATAAACTGACCAATACCCACTACCAGTCTATTACAGACAGTATGCAGGGAGAGGTCATTTTCAGCGTTCCTGTTCTGAAGAAATATACCTACCAGGCTGCCAAAGCTGAAGAGCTTAGCCTTGGCCTTGATCTTCAGGGTGGTATGAACGTAACGTTGGAGGTGAGTCTTGACGATCTCGTTCGGTCTATGTCTAATAATCCGAAGGATGCGGCACTGAACAGGGCTATCAATGATGCTAATATATCTAAGGCTAACAGTGATGCTAACTTCATCACTTTGTTCGGTGAGATATTCCTGAAGCAGAACCCTAATGTGAATATGGCATACCTGTTCACTAAGCCTGGTCAGCAGAATATCACACTCAATTCAACCAATGCAGAAGTGCTGGCGAAACTGAATGCTGAAGCTAAAGACGCGGTTACCCGTACTTACAATGTACTTCGCTCACGTATCGATAAATTTGGTGTAGCTAACCCTAACGTGAACCTTGATGAAAAGAAAGGTATCATAACAGTTGAGCTTGCCGGTGTTCAGAATCCTGAGCGTGTACGTTCTTACTTACAGGCTACGGCTAACCTCCAGTTCTTTGAAACATATACTAACCCGGAGATCGGACCACAGTTAGTAGCAGCTAACGACGCACTGTACAATTATCTTTCAGGTACTAAGGAAGACAGCGCATCAACTGATTCTACCAAGACAGCTACTGCATCAACTGACTCTACTAAAGCAGGTGCGGATACAGCAAGCCTTTCAGGCGTACTGGCCGGTAACAAATCAGGCACTTCAGCAACTACTGATTCTAACAAACTGAAAGAAGAAGAGTTCAAACAAAAGAATCCACTGATAGGTACACTGATCATGATGAATGCTACACAGGAAGATGGTTTCTTCCCTAGCCCTGTAGTAGGTTATGTGTTGAAAAAAGATACCTCTAAGGTGAACAAATATCTTGCTATAGATGTAGTAAAGAACAAGTTCCCATCTAACGTGCATTTTGTATATGGCGTTGAAGAAGGTGCAAAGACACACGATCCTAATTCAAGGTTGCCATTGTATGCTGTGAAGATGCCTCCGGGCGGCGTTGCCAAACTGGAAGGTAATCACATTACTACAGCACGTGACGATATCAATCAGCTTACAGGACAGCCAAGCGTGTACATGGATATGGACATGACTGGAGCTCACATCTGGAAAGAAATGACCGGTAAGAATGTAGGTGGATTCGTAGCAGTAGTTCTTGATGACCGTGTTTATTCATGCCCACGTGTTGATAATGAAATATCAAGCGGTGGTACAGAAATATCAGGTGGCTTTACTTCAGAAAAAGCGCAGGATCTTGCAAACATCCTGAAATCAGGTAAACTTCCTGCACCTGCACATATCGTTCAGGAACAGGTTGTAGGTCCAACCCTTGGTGCTGAGAATATTGACAAAGGAATGAACTCACTGATGCTTTCGTTCATTGTAATATTTGTGCTGATGCTCATCTATTATAACACCGGCGGTATCATTGCAAACATTTCGCTGATCCTTAACCTTATATTCACTGTAGGTGTGCTTTCTGCATTGCATGCAACACTTACTATGGCAGGTATTGCGGGTCTTGTACTTACAGTAGGTATGGCCGTGGATACGAACGTTATCATATTTGAGCGTATCAAGGAAGAACTGGCGGCAGGTAAGAGTTACCAGCAAGCGGTGATAGATGGTTACAAACGATCTTATGCACCTGTACTTGATGGTCACATCACGGTATTGATCACTGCGATAATCCTGTTCATATTTGGTCTTGGTCCTGTACGTGGTTTCGCAACTACACAGATACTGGGTATCTTATTGTCCCTGTTCTGCGGTATCCTTGTATCACGCCTTGTTACAGACATCTACACAAAACGTGAGCGTCACTTCAAATATTTCACCGGTATCTCTACTTCGATATTCCGTAAGGCACATTTCAAATTCGTAGAATTCAGGAAGTACACCTATATCATCACTTCTATCGTGATCATTATGGGTATCAGCACTTACTGGGTAGGTTTTGATGAAGGTGTGGAATTTAAAGGTGGCCGTAGCTATACTATTAAGTTCGATAAGAAGTACACATCAGAAGAAGTTCGTGAAAAACTGAAGAGCACTTTTGGTGAATTCCCGATCGTAAAAACAATCGGTACCAATAACCAGTTGAACATAACTACATCTTACCTGATCACCAAGCCTGGCCAGGGTGTAGAAAAAGAAGTACAGCAGAAACTGTATGAAGGTCTGAAAAATGCAAACCTGATCCCTGCCGGAACAGAGTTGTCAACCTTCAACAGTAAGTATGTACAAAGTTCACAGACAGTATTACCTACTATATCTGATGACCTGAAAAACGGTGCGATACAGGCAACTGTAATATCGCTGATTGCGATATTCCTTTACATCCTGTTGCGTTTCCGTAAATGGCAGTATTCATTGGGTACATTGTTCTCGTTGATACATGACGTGGCACTGACATTGGTTGTGTTCTCTTTCTTCCGCGGCAAGGTTCCTTTCGCTCTGGAAATTGACCTCTCTTACAGTATTCGTTACTTTGCTTATCCTGTTCATCTTTGGTGGTGAGGCTACCCGTGGTTTCGCATTTGCGATGCTGATAGGTGTATTCACAGGTACCTACTCTTCAATATTCGTAGCTGCCCCGGTACTTGTGGACCTGGACAAGAAAGATTCATTGAAAGCGGAAGTAGATCGTGAAGCACATGTAGAAGAACTGAAGAAACTGGCATAAAAGACCGGTTGATATATTATATGTCCCGCCCGTAACATACGGGCGGGATTTTTTTATTGCTGTTTTAACAAGGGCAGGCTACGCTTTACTTTCATTCTTTGCCTACATTTGCATCGTTATGAAACAATTTTTCGGTCATTTCGGGAAGATCGTGCTGATGGTGAAGGGTGGCTTCGCCAAGCCTGAGAACCTGAAAGTGTACTGGAAAGAATTTATGGAGCAGTGTAATGATATAGGTATCCGTTCATTGCCCATCGTACTTATCATATCGATATTCCTGGGTATGGTGCTTACCATACAGCTGTCTTACCAGCTGGTGAGCCCACTGGTGCCGAAGACAGTGATCGCCAGCCTTGTGAGGGATTCGTCAATACTGGAGCTTTGTCCTACTGTTGTGTGTATCGTACTGGCAGGTGTCGTCGGATCTAAAATAGCATCTGAGCTGGGTAATATGCGGGTAAGCGAGCAGATAGATGCGCTGGAGATAATGGGTATCAATACCAAGACCTACCTGGTGCTTCCTAAGATCATTGCAGCAATGAT
>CAYZKL010000046.1:394-7682 GCA_964478855.1 uncultured Flavipsychrobacter sp. | reverse complement strand
CCAATATCCTTACCCGTCAGCAGTTCATACTGGGATTGACCACCGGCTTCTTACCCTATAACCTGTTCTTTGCTATGGTGAAGGCATTTACCTTTTCACTCATCATTTCCATCGTGCCGTCTTACTATGGTTATTATGTAGAGGGGGGGGCACTGGAAATAGGCAGGGCATCTACCACCTCAGTAATTATCAGTTGCATACTGATACTATGTGCCGACTACGTGTTGTCACTGATCATGCTTTAGTTATTTCTTTTCCTGTTCAGATTACCTGCAGCATTTATTATGTGCGTCCGCTAAATTTATTTTTACAAGTGTATACTGCCCGTGATTATTTTATTAATTTTAAAAAAATAACTCACGATGCGAAAGTTAATACTCTTCATATGCCTATTGACATTAGGCCAGGTAGCCATAGCCCAGGATGGAGAAGATCCTGTTGTGCCTAAAAAACATCGTGCAGCCGTTAAAAAGGTAGAAACAGTAATTGATACAGTGGTAACTGTTGAGAGAAAGACCACAGACGCTGATGGGGCTGAAGCGGTTATGCCAATTGCCATAGTAAAGGCTATGGTGGATTCAGCAAAGAGCAATGACTGTGGCTGTATACCTCACTACAACGAAAAATGGTACGAACACTATGGTGTATTACTCGTTTTTTCACCAATGATCGTTTTCGGACTGTTGTTGCTGATAGTGGTTCTGGCATTGAGGGGCTTTAATATAAAAGATGCTCTTACCGAAAACATCACGGATAAAGTTATTGTACCCAATGAGGCCTACAATGATGGCCGCCTTGCGGGGATGATGGCGAGTGTGGGCAATTCCCCTGCAGCTATGGCTAACCTTTCTGCAATGTTTCCACCTACGATAGAAGTATCGAATGTTACTAATGCTGATTCAAAAGTGTTATACCGGCCTAGCACAAGCAGGCTTATTGCTTTTGTGGCGAGTATGTTCCTGCTGGTTGTAGCATTATCAATGTGCTGCTTTTTTATCTATCATTATATGTCCACGGGCTGCCCTCCTGATCTGTCTAATATGTCGAGCATACTGGTAGCGTTAGGTATAGTTGTGGCTCCGTATGCGGTAAGCAAGGTTGCAGGGTCAATGAAAAGTAAGAGCGATAAATAAGCATTAATAAGAAATACAAAGCAATATGTCCGGTTTCCCGATTCTTGATCTTGTAATAGGAATGATCTTCATCTTCTTTATGCTGAGTATTATCAGCAGTTCAGTAGTGGAGGTGGTGATGAGTTATTTTAAGATCAGGTCGAAGGTGTTGAAGCAATGGCTCCTTACGATCTTTGATAAGCAAATGGTTCAGCCGAACGGAACTACCAGCTCGCTGGGGCATGCCCTCATGGATCATTGCCTTACCACTGCGCTCAGCAAGGGTGGGAAAGCTACTTCTTACATGGATGCCAAGAACTTTGTTTCGGCATTGTTAGAGAAGGTGACCTTCGATCCGGATCAGCCACATAAGGTTGTTACTAACCTGGATGATATTATAGAAGGCGTAAAGAATGCCAAGGCTATAAACGGTTCATCACTATTATCTACAGAGTTGCAGCGTGCCGTGCTGATGTATGCTTACGAGGCAAAAGAATCATACGCTGCTGCCAGCGATAAGACAGTTAGCGACCTTCAGATGTTTCGGGAGAAAATGGAAGGCTGGTTTGATACGAGCATGGAGCGCGTTTCCGGTTCGCTGAAACTGAGATATGCCCGCCCGCTGACTTTCTGGATAGGCCTTGTGGTGGTGGTTTCGCTAAATGCTGATAGTATAGCACTGGCACGCTACCTGTACAGTAATCCGGAGGCGCGCGCCAAGATAGCCGCACAGGCAGTAAGTACAGCAAAAGATACTGCTATGATCAGCAGGGTAGAAAGGCTGGCAAAAGGCAACAATGATACACTGGCTCAGAAAGAGGTGCTGAACGATATAAGGCAACGTGAACTGGAATTGAAAGGTGATATTGCTATGCTGGATGACTTTATCCCGCTGGGGTGGAGAAAAGATGAAGTGACCCAACTCAGAAAGACGCCATCGCTCATCTTTACCAAACTTGCCGGATGGATGGCCACAATAATGGCCGTGTTACTTGGCGCCCCGTTCTGGTTCGATCTGCTGAATAAGATCGCAAACCTAAGAGGCAGTGGCTCTAAGCCAACGACTCCGGCAGCTAAAGAGGGGAAGTAATTATTTTGTTGCTTCCGTGGTCTTCGTTGTGTCAGCCGGGCTGTTCATCCATTGTTTATAGTTGTACCTGATCCACATTTTCAGTTCCAGGTCAGATACTGTCCTTGCAAAATTGTAAGCCATAGGGTATGCATACATAAAGTGGCCTATGCTATCGCCTTCCAGACCGGTCTGTTCATTCACCAGTTCGGGTGTATAGCGGGTATCTATAAATCTTTGTTCATCGCGCTGCACATACTCCTTCTGAAACTTGTATGTTCTCTTGGCCTTTGTTGAAAATTTTTCTGCGATAGCAGATACAGGGCTCATAATAGGAGATGGGTGTGTGCGGGATAGTTCGGTTCTGTATATACTTCGCCGCTCGATGGAATCCATCTGGAATGGAGTGAGATTGCCCGGCATTATTTTGAATTCCCGCAATTGGTAGGCTTCCTGCTCCATAGCTATATTCAGTGTGGCCACGATCACCGATGGTGGCTTTTGCTGCTTGACCGTTTTATAGCCGACATAAGTGAAGACTATCATATCGCCTGGTTTTGACGTTATGGAGTAGACACCATGCTCATTAGTATAGGCCGCCTGCTGTGTGATCTGGTTCACTACTGTTACCGCTACCAGTGGCTTACCGGTTGCAGCATCAGTTACCACACCCTGCAGCGACTGTGCCTGTACGGAGCTATAAAACAATAAAAGCAGGAATGTAATTTTCTTCAAATTGCTGTGGTGTATTCATAAAGCTATAATTACTTACTTACTAAAAGTTATTCAGTTAAGTATTTTATGAATATTTTAAGGAACGTCAGCAGACCTCTTTAAGCGTATAACTTTTGTTGTTAAAGGTAAACTCATCTCCCTTTTGCAGGCCATGCAGCTTTAATCCTATAGGTGATGCCGCTGAGATAGCAAAATAGGTGGTGCCGTTTAAAGTCAGTTTTCCAGCACCGGTGGCGATGTAGTAATTGCCGTTATTCGTGACCACTAATGCACCGGCGGCAGCTACCAGGTTGGGTTGCTCAGGGTTGATCCTTTCGAGTGCCTTTTTTTGTTGCATCACCTCAGCCAGGCGTGTAGTATTGATGTCTATTTCCTGTTGCATCAACTCCCTGCCGGTCTCAAATTTGTCGCCGGCACTGCTTTTAGTATCGCTGTTGGCGGCATCCTGTGCCTCGGCTATAATTGTTTTTATTTCTGCTTCTCTTGTTTTCAGGTATATTAAGCAAAGGTCATAAAGCTGCTTTTTCAATCCGGTCATTTGCTATGCTGTTTCGTTATCGTTGTTTGGTCAGTATCGGGGGATACTTTTATAAAGCTAAGTAAGGGTAAAAATATTGTATTCTTTCAATTACAGGGGCTTTATTGGCAAGTAATAAGTGCCGCAGCATCAAATTCTACGGTTCCTTGCTGTGTATTTATTATTTTTGCGCCTTATGCGCATATTGATGGTTTGCCTGGGCAATATTTGCCGTTCACCAATAGCAGAGGGAATACTGAGGCACAAAGTGAAAGAGCATGGGCTGAACTGGACCATTGATTCTGCCGGCACTGAATCTTACCACATAGGGGAGGCTCCGCACCGGTTTTCGCAGAAGATATGTTCGGCAAATGGCATTGATATATCAGGGCAAAGAGCGGATAGATTTACTGCTGCAGCTTTCGGTAACTATGATATCATTTATGCACTTGCTGATGATGTGTACCGGGAAATAAAACGCATAGGCGGGAGCAAGGCCGATATGAGTAAGGTAAAACTGTTCCTTGAAGAACTGAACGAGGGGAGTAATGCATCGGTGCCTGACCCGTATTACGGTGGTGAGGATGGATATCATGATGTCTTTGGATTGATTGAAAGTACATGCGACGCAATAATAAATAAATACAAGAAGTAAGAAACAGGAACTATGTCTAAACCATCTATACCACAAGGCACCCGCGATTTTTCACCTGCAGAGGTGCGCAGGCGTCAATATATATTCAATACACTGCGTGAAATATTCGAAGTGTATGGCTTTCAGCCGCTGGAAACACCTTCCATGGAAAACCTGGTAACACTTACAGGTAAGTATGGTGAAGAAGGTGATCGCCTGATATTTAAAATACTGAACAATGGCCTTCATGAAAAGAAGGAAGAAGATAAACTGAAACTGAATGCCGAATGGAACAATGTACTGAACCGGTCGTATTCTTCACCGGTTGTTACAGAGCGGGCATTGCGTTACGACCTCACGATACCGTTTGCCCGCTATGTGGTGATGCACCAGAACGAGCTGGCGTTTCCGTTTCGCCGCTACCAGATGCAGCCCGTATGGCGCGCCGACAGGCCACAGAAAGGGCGCTACCGTGAGTTCTGGCAGTGCGATGCCGATGTAGTAGGCAGCACATCACTGATCAATGAAGCAGAATTGTTGTGCATTTACCAAAGTGCTTTTCATCAACTGAAGGTGCCGGTAACAATAAAGCTGAACAGCCGTAAACTACTTGCTGCGCTTGCCGAGATATGTGGTATGCCAGATAAGATGATGGACATAACCATAGCCATGGATAAGCTGGATAAGATAGGATGGATAGGAGTGGCTAAGGAATTGCAGGAGCGTGGTATATCGGATGACGGTATATGGCAGATAGAAAAAGTGATCAATGTAAAGGGCAATAACGATGAAAAACTGGCTGCATTTGCAGACATCATGCAGCATAGTGCAATGGGTATAGAGGGTATCAACGAGCTAAGTAAAACACTGGCATATTATGCCTCATTGCAGCACGATGAATGGAAAGGTATCATTGAAGTGGACATAAGCCTGGCACGTGGCCTGAACTACTATACAGGTGTGATCGTGGAAGTGGTATGTAATGACCCGAATGTGAAGATGGGCAGCATAGGCGGTGGCGGCAGGTATGATGACCTTACCGGGTTGTTTGGGTTAAAAGGGTTGTCGGGTGTAGGTGTATCGTTTGGGATAGACCGCATATATGACGTGATAGAAGAGCTGAACGCTTTCCCGGAGCAGATAGCTACCGGTACCAAGGCTATGCTTGTGAATTTCGGAGGGGAGAATGAAACGTACGCGCTGCATATATTACGCAAGCTAAGGGATGCAGGTATTGCTGCTGAGTTGTTCCCGGATGCTGCAAAGTTTGATAAACAAATGAAGTATGCAAACAAAAGGAACATAGCATTTGTATTACTACCCGGTGATGAAGAGCGGCAGAAGAATATGATAAGCCTCAAGAATTTTACTACAGGTGAGCAGAAAATGGCGTCACTGGAAGATTGTATTGCGGCATTGAAGCAATAGGGCAATCAAGAAATAAAAAAAGCGGGTGCAATTTGCACCCGCTTTTTTTATTTCTTATGAATCAATTAGTCCAGTTTCAATACAGCAAGGAATGCCTCCTGCGGCACATCCACACTGCCTATCTGGCGCATACGCTTTTTACCTTCTTTCTGTTTTTCCAACAGTTTGCGTTTACGGGAGATATCACCACCATAACACTTGGCAGTCACATCCTTACGCATTGCCGATATGGTTTCGCGCGCAATGATCTTAGCGCCTATGGCAGCCTGTATGGCTATCACGAATTGTTGTTTAGGCAGCAGGTCTTTCAACTTCGTACACAACTTACGGCCAAAGTCCTGGGCGCGGCTGCGGTGTATCAGTGCACTCAGTGCATCCACAGGATCACCGTTCAGCAGTATATCCATGCGGGCTATATCACTTTCGCGGTAGTCGAGCGGGTTGTAATCGAATGATGCATAACCACGTGTACATGATTTCAGTTTGTCATAAAAGTCAAACACGATCTCTGTAAGTGGTATTTCAAATATAAGTTCTACCCTTGTAGGGGTAAGGTAATGCTGATTGATAAGCAAGCCACGCTTACCTAAGCAAAGGCTCATGATATTGCCGATATAGTCGGGCAGGGATATGATCTGCGCCCGGATAAATGGTTCTTCAATACGATCCAGGCTGCTTGGTTCCGGCATCTCGCTCGGGTTGTTCACAATGATGCGCTTGTCTTTATCCCTTGTCTTGTATGCGTGGAAGCTAACGTTGGGAACAGTAGTGATCACGGTCTGATTGAACTCACGTTCCAGGCGTTCCTGTATGATCTCCATGTGTAGCATTCCAAGGAATCCGCAACGGAAACCAAAGCCAAGTGCCTGTGATGTTTCCGGCTCAAAAGTCAGAGATGCATCATTTAACTGCAATTTTTCCATGCAGTCACGCAGGTCTTCAAAGTCATCAGTCTCTACGGGGAATATGCCCGCAAATACCATTGGCTTTACTTCCTGGAACCCTTTCACAATCTCCTGTGTAGGCCTTGCCACAGAGGTTATGGTATCACCCACTTTTACCTCTTTTGCATTCTTTATACCTGTAATGATATAACCCACATCGCCGGCTTTTACTTCCTGCTTGGGGGTAAGCGCCAGTTTCATAATACCTACTTCATCTGCATTATATTCAGCATCGGTATGTATGAACCTGATCTTATCGTTTTTCTTCAGCGTACCATTGAATACCCTGAAGTAAGCAATGATACCACGGAAAGAGTTGAACACGCTATCAAATATTACAGCCTGCAACGGTGCTTCAGGATCGCCCTTAGGTGCCGGTACGCGGGCTATGATGCCTGCCAATATTTCTTCGATACCAATACCAGATTTACCGCTTGCCAGGATGATGTCTTCAGGTTTGCAGCCTATCAGGTCCACTATCTGGTCGGTCACTTCAGGTATCATGGCGCCATCCATGTCTATCTTATTGATGACAGGTATGATCTCCAGGTCGTTATCTAATGCGAGGTAAAGGTTGCTGATCGTTTGTGCCTGTATGCCCTGTGATGCATCTACCAGCAGCAGTGCTCCTTCGCAGGCCGCAAGCGCGCGTGATACTTCGTAAGAAAAATCGACGTGGCCGGGAGTATCAATAAGGTTCAGCACATATTTCTGTCCCTTGTACTCATAGTCCATCTGTATAGCATGGCTCTTGATGGTAATACCTTTCTCACGTTCCAGGTCCATGTCATCCAAAACCTGCGCCTGCATGTCTCGGGATGAAATAGTTTTGGTAAATTCTAACAGACG
>CAYZKL010000046.1:0-384 GCA_964478855.1 uncultured Flavipsychrobacter sp. | reverse complement strand
CAATGATACAGAAATTGCGAATGTTTTGCATATAAATTTTCGAGGGTGCAAAGGTACGCATTTATATGTGCAAAAAGGCAATGAAGATTACTGCCAGGTTATGTTTATAGGGTGGTTATTTTCATCAGATTGGTGTTGCCAAAGGCTAATATATGGCCGACTTAAAAATAAATGAAGCTACTATAGTAATCAGACAATCTTTTTTAACTTTATACGGTAATTAGAAAGTGTATTTATTCCTGCCCGGCAGTTGTATCTGGATTATTTATATGAAATTAGAAGAAGCTATAAAGTCGGATAAGTTTAAAAGCGAACGCCATAAGGCTGTCGTAAACATTTTATATACAGTTTACTGGCTCAGGGATAATTTTACAGTTACGCTTA
>CAYZKL010000045.1:29176-29420 GCA_964478855.1 uncultured Flavipsychrobacter sp. | reverse complement strand
AGCCTGAACCATGTACCAATCATGCACCAGCTTCATTACGTTATGATACCAGCCTATATGGCTCTCAAGTATCTCCCCGCTACGTGGATCATGTACATTGGGTCCGTAAGCATTCTCCACATCAGATGGCAGGTAACGCATTACTGAGTAGCGTGCGTCTTCCAGGTTCAACGAAGAGTCGTTATAGTCCCACTGTTTACCCATAATTGCATTCTTGTAGCCGGCACCCTCAAACGCTTTCTGC
>CAYZKL010000045.1:21212-29012 GCA_964478855.1 uncultured Flavipsychrobacter sp. | reverse complement strand
GGATCTATGTAATACACAATTGGTTTCTTCGGCTCTACAAGTTCTCCACGTTTCCATTTTTCAATATCCTCATCCTTTGGCTCCAGTCTCCAGCGCACTGCAAATACCTGGTTGTCCACCTTTTGCTGCTTATCATTATACACTACATAATCATCTGCAAAAAATCCAACCCGTGGATCATACATTCTTTTCTGCATTGGCACCTTCGGCAACAACACAAAGGAGTTATTCATCTCCAGGGTCACTGCTCCTGTAGCATATGCCGCCGGGAATGTGGTGGAAGGAAATGGGCTTGGTGTGGTCTGCGGCATGAATGACGGTGTAGAATTGAACGTCCTCACCACCCTTACCTCTGTATTTATCGGGTAGGTATTTATGTTCTGGATGTAAGACCTGTCATTCACCTGGTTCGACAGGTTGAAACGCTTCTTTGAAAAAGCGCCAAGTCCTATTGGTTGATTATCCCCTTTGAAGAAATCAGTAACATCTATCACTACCGTGTTAGAATCTTTACCAAAAGCCTTGATCTCAAACACTTCAGCTATCGGGTTCAGGTTCGAGTTTGTTACCGCCTTATATATCTCATTGCTTGAATCAGCCATGCTGATAGTGGTCACAACCCTAAGGAACAGATTTTTGTTCGGTCCTTTTTCCCATAAGATGGTTTGATTATTTTCGATCTCTCCCGCATAGATACCACCACCCGCGGCTGTTTTGCTATAGCGGGTGGTCACTATCATTTCCCTGTTCAGCAGCGAATCCGGTATCTCGAAGAACCACCTGTCATCTACTTTATGTACCGTGAACAGGCCTTGCTTACTAACAGCCTTATCGGTGATTACCTTTCCATAGGGCTTTGGTCCCTTCTTATTAGCGGTTGAGGAACTATCTGCAGATTTAGCAGGAGCCGCCGCTACTGGTGGTGCATTTTTCCCTTTTTTTTTCTTGTCTTTATGCTTTGCGGCAACCGCTACAGTAAGGCACAGAAGTGCGGGTATAATTATATATTTTTTCATTGCTTCGTATTTCCCTGTTTTTGAAGGATACAAAGTAACAAACCAAAATCATTTATTCAACAATTGATCAAAAACTACCACCCGATTTCCCCCTTTTGTGGCTACAGGACTATCTGAGGGGCGGTTGGTTCAGTAATATCCAGTATACACCCAGTTCTGCAACTGCTTTGGTGAAGTTGTCAAAGCCAACCGGCTTCACTATATAGCTGTTGGCACCCAGCTCATAGCATATCTTCACATCCGGGTCCTCGTTCGATGAGGTAAGCACTACTACCGGAATTGCCTTTGTACTTTCACTGGCCTTTACTTTTCTCAATACTTCTATACCATCCACCTTGGGCATTTTCAGGTCCAGCAATATAAGTCTTGGTTTAATATTCAGATTTCTTCCGGCATATGCACCTTCTGCGAAAAGATAATCGAGTGCATCTGCTCCATCCTTCAGGTGTACGATCTTATTAACTATATTATTCTTTTTCAGCGCACGTAAAGTAAGCTCGGCATCATTAGGATTGTCTTCTACAAGCAATATCTCTATTTCAGAGTTTTCATGGATCATAGTTTTATAATTTTACAGGTATAGAAAAATATATTGTAGCACCTTCCCCTACTTTTCCTTCCGCCCATACTTTGCCCTCATGCTTTGTAATGATGCGGTGTACTATCGCAAGGCCCACACCCGTCCCTTCAAATTCATCCTGCCCGTGCAGCCGCTGAAAAACACCGAACAGTTTATCCACATACCGCATGTCAAAACCAGCACCATTGTCCTTTACCGAAAACACTATATCATTGCCTGCCAGCCATGATGTTACCTCTATTACAGGCTCTTCTTTCTTCGCAGAGTATTTCACTGCATTACCCAGCAGGTTTACCAGCACCTGTTTCATCAGGCTTGGGTCCGAGTTTATTTTATGCAGCTTACTTACATTTATTACAGCAGTATGAACCGTTGATTTATTCACTTCTCTCACCGCATCTGCTACCAGTTCGTTCATATCTGTTTCTATATGGCGTACGTCCTTCCGCCCAAGCCGTGAGAATGCCAGCAGGTCGTCTATCAGCTTACCCATTTTTTCGGCATTATTGCTGATCACATCCAGCAGCCGCTGCCCATCGCTACCCAACACATCCCTGTAATCCTCGTCCAGCATCTGTGCGAATCCCGTAACCGCCCTGAGCGGCGCTCTCAGGTCATGAGACACCGAATAAGTGAATGCCTCCAGTTCTTTATTCAGTTGCAGTATTGCATCCTGTTGCTTCTTACGTTCAGTAATATCATCAGATATACCTATCAGGTATCGGGGAACACCGTTTTCATAAACAGGTATTTTTTTGGTATGCAGCCACCGCTCTCCGTATTTGGTCTGTATCGGCTCTTCGGGTATATCCTGCAGTGCCTGGAGTTTAAAAACATCCCTGTCCTTTGCAATAAAAAAATCTGCCTGCTCCTGCGGAAAGAAGTCGCGATCATTCTTTCCTATCAGGTCTGTCCGGCTATAGCCCAGTATATCCTCTCCTGCCTTGTTGAAACGGATGAACCTCAGCTCCTCCGCATCTTTTACAAATACCATATTCGGTATGTTCTCCAGTATAGTGTCCAGGAAGTGATTGGTTTGCAGCAGGGCCTCCTCTGTATTGTTTCGTTCGGTTATATCAATCATAGCATTCAGAAAACATTCCTGGTCGTCAATGTTGATTAGCAGTGTTGAAGCCAATATCTTTTTTGTAGCGCCCCTGGCATCCTTCAGGTCCAGTTCGGTCTCTACAATATTCCCCTTTTCCTCAAGTATTCTTCGGGCAAGTGTAGACCTTGTCTGTTCATCTATTATACTAAGCCCCGCGAGTGTTTTATTGACTGCCTCTTCACTGCTGTACAGGAACAGCTTTTCAAATGCTTTATTAAGGTACTTTAGCCTGCCGTCTGCCACACTGGTAATAAAAACCGCTATCGGGCTGAAGTTGAATATCTTCATAAACCTGTCCTCGCTGGCTTTCAGGTCTGCTATATACTTGCGTTCATTTGCCTGCAGGGCCTCATTCCTTTTCAGGTATTCATCCATGTTCTTCCGCATCTGCTCATGCCCGGTGACATCTTCTACCCTGTGTGTAATGTAGATCACCTCCCCTGCTTCATTAAGCACAGGTATGTTCAACGGCTTCCAGTAGCGCTCTTCAAATGTGCCATCCGGTCGGCGTATATCATACTTCTGCACAGACATAGCAAACGCCACTTTATTGGCAAGCACGGTTTGCAACGATGCCCTCAGATTTGATACGCCATCGGCGGTCGGGTCATCAGGATTATCAGGAAAAACATCAAATATGTTGCGGCCTGTTACCTCATCTCTCTTGGTAAGTGTCGCATCCAGGTAAGACTCCGTAGCTCCTATGATCGTAAAGTCAGGAGATAACAATAGTACAAGCGCAGGAGATGATTCAAACAAATCCCTGAAATCAATAGCTATGCCTGTTGCTGTTGTCATTGTCAATTGCCTTCTGCACGCCTGTTCAGCACATGCACTATCAGCCTTATCGATTCTTTGGTAAGTGGTTTTATCAGGTAGTATTCCACATTTTTATCAGACTGCGCCCTGGCCATATCGGCCTTATTTACCGATGATGATAATATATGGATCTTGATGCGGTCCTTTACCCGGTCATTAAGTTGTTCAAACAGTTCCAGGAAATCCCACGCATCCATAACCGGCATACTAATATCCAGCAGCAGGATTCCCTTATCATTACCGTGGCCCGAATAGCGGTTTACAAGGTAATCAAACCCTTCCTGAGGGTCTGTAAAGTCCATAATGCCCGCATCAGCATAGGTTTTCTCAATGATCTTGCGGCAAAGCGCATTATTGATACTGTCATCATCGATAATGATGAAATCCTTGAATTGGTTCATGACTTTAATTTTTTAATGAAATTAAAAATAATTTATTACAAATTATATACTTAAGCCTAATTATTATTGAATACGATCCGGAACTCTGTTCCTTCATTGATCTTACTGTCTATACTTATTTTACCACCCAGGGTCTCTACCTGTGTCTTCACCATAAACAGGCCCATACCCTTACCTTCCGCGTGATCCGGGTGGAAACGTTTATACAGGCCGAACACCTGGTCCTTTTTCCTGCTCAGGTCTATGCCTATTCCGTTATCCCTGAATGTCAGTTCCAGGCGGTCAGGGAACTTGGCACTCTTTATCTCTATTACTGGCGCCATATCCGCCTTTCTGAATTTGATACTGTTGGATATAAGGTTATAAAAGATACTCCTCATATAGCTTTTCAGGGTAAACATCTCGTTTACTTCGTCAAAATCACAGGCTATCATAATGCACTTATCGTCAAGGAAGGTGCCTATATTCAGTTTTATCTCTTCCACAAGCTGGTCAAAGAATATGCGTTCCTTATTCTCATTTACATGATGCCTTACCTGGAGTATATGGTTCAGGTCCACGATCATATTGTCCAGCTTTTTTACCGAACTGTCCAGTGCACCCATGAATTCTGTCTGCTCCTCCTCGGTCAGTCCTCCGTCTATCAGTGCGCTCGATACGCCTACTATGTTGGCTACCGGCCCACGCAGGTTATGCGATACGATGTAGGCAAACTGTTCCAGGTCCTTATTTCGCTGTACCAGGTCGTCCGATATCTTCTTCTCATTATGCTCTGATGCCTTCCGGTCCGAAACATCTAAAATAAAACCGTTGATACGTGCCGGCCTGCCCTTATCATCACCTTTCACTATCATCTCGCCGGATATATGCTTCACATGCCCCGTCTTATCTATGATCCTGCATTCGTACTTCTGGCGGGTCATATGCTTGAATGCCTCACCTAATGTATGCTCCACCAGCCCTACATCTTCAGGATGTATGTTCTTCATAAAGTTGGCCAGCGAAGGTTCTATCTCACCCGGCGCATAGCCCAGAATATCATATTGCTCATCCGACCACCGCTCTCTGCGGTTAGCCAGGTCAGACTCCCAACTGCCAAAATGAGCCAGCCTCGCTGCTTCTTTGAACAGTATCTCGTTGGCCACTACCTCTTCCAGGTACTTCTTCCGCTCACTTTCTATATGGCGTTTATGTATCGCGCTCAGCACTGCACTCGGCAACCGTTGCAGCCTGTCTTTCAGTATGTAGTCCCATGCACCTTTTTTCATGATCTCTACTGCATACTCCTCCGAAATAGAACCGGTAACTAATATGAACGGGTAAGGCACCTTTTTTTCACTGATTATTTCCAGCGCTTCTGATGCGCTGAACTGGGGCATCGAGTTATCCGCAAGTATCGCGTCATACGTTTCGCGATCCAGTGCATTGATGAATTCAATCCGGTTCTGCACTATTGTCGGAACAAACTCTACACCTGCACGCTCCAGCGTGCGTATAATAAGCTCTGCATCCGACACCATATCTTCCTGTAATAACAAACGCATATGCTATAAATCTTTTTTTAATAATTATCAGCAATAAAAATACAAAACATAATACTATTTCACTTTATATTGTAATACAGTATCTATCAAACCAACTTACAATCATTATCAGGTCCACATTCTGCCATTGCGGTTGCATTATCCTCCAGGTACTCTTCCTCCAGGTATCGTTCATTCATAGCGTCCTTGTCATCCATCTGCAGCGTTATGGTAGATCCCTTACCCGGCTCAGACCGAACACCCAGGTGGCCGTTCAGCATCTTTGCCCTTTGCAGCATATTCACAAAGCCTATCCCGTTAAACTCATACACCTTTATGGTATCAAACCCTACCCCATTATCGGTCATGCTTATTTCAAATGAGTGCAGCTCATAACTAAGCACTACATCCAGCTTAGTGGCTTTTGCATGCTTCATCACATTGTGCAGTGCTTCCTGTACTATCCGGTACACCAGCAGTTCCTTGGCCGGGGCGTAACCCACCTCATTTCCTTCCACATTTACCGTGCAAACAATGCCTGTAGCAGCATGCACATATTCCAGCTCCTTTGTCACAGCATCCTTTATACCAAGGTTCTTTACATAATCGCTGTTCAGGCTGTGGCTGATACTTCTTACATCGGCCAGCAGGTGATCCAGTATATCCTGGGCATTCCTGATCAGTTTTTTTTGCTCTTCATCAGTGGCCAGCATCCCTATCCTGTCTATATTCAGGCTTTTGAAATGCAGCAGCATCCCTATATTGTCGTGTAGCTCTTTCGATATCTGGTGCAGCGTACGTTCTTGCTCATCTATACGGGTCTTCAGTATATTGTTGCGGTGGTCATACGCTATCCTGCTTTTTTCCAGCGCATAGGCATTCTGCTTATGCTTTTGCACCAGCAGGTAGGCTATAATAAAAAACACAAACAGCACCAGCAGTATAGTGCCCGATACAAATACAGGTATAAGGTATTTATCGTTCATAGGTCTTTTGCATTTTAGGGTACAGAATAAAAACACAACTGATGGCGCTATATGTGATCATATTAACTGCATATATTGACCATCTGACCACACCTATAATATCCTTATGATAGGTCATAATATAATCGTATAAACTCCAGTTAAGCAATGTCACACTCCAAAAAAAAGCCAGTATTGTAGCAAACCAGAAATGAGGATATCGATACAACTTTAATTCATCCTTTGCTAAAAGCAACCTAAAGAATGAAAACAATGCTAACCCAATGATACCAATACCTTCAAATACAAGAAAGTAGGAATTGAACTTAGTGATGCCCTGCAGAAATAATAGATTCAATACACCTGCTACGATTCCGATTGAAGCTATGATATACCCTGCCTTTTTCATACTGAATACATCTATGCTTTGACCAAAATACAAGCTGACCAAAGCAAATTCGACGATACTAAAAACAGCATATACAGGCATATTGTTATGATACTTTCCTGCAACATATATAGCTGTCAACTCACTAATAACGGTAACACCCATAAGCACTAAAAAAACCTTGGTAGCAGTGTCCATCATTCGTAACCTTATAACACCACAAACAAACGTGGTGATCAATATCAATGGGTATGAAATGTATATAAAATTAACGCCTGCCATCCCCGATCGGTAGATTTACTAAAGTATCAATCTGTGCGGATCCTGCCGCGGGGCATAATGCAGGGCATGGGGTACAATGGTCCATAACCCTCGGATTAGCCTGCGGTGGCATATATACATAGTTGCCTGCCGCATCGTAACCCACTATTACCAGGGTAAGGGCATTTGCCTTATACCCGGCGTTCTGGTCTTCCCCGCCATGATTGATGTAATCCAGTGTATGGGCAAACATCAGTTTCACCTTCTTTATATTCTGATGTGTGTTCAGGTAAGTTCTCAGCGTATCCGCATTTATGATCAGGCAGTGCAGGTTACTGTCCTCGTGCTGGTAGTCTATACTGTTCAGGTAGCTCATCACCATTTTATTGGCTGAGTCTAATGGTACACTTTGTACAGTTGGTGGGTTCCCTACCCCTCCGTCATCAGGTTTCTTACAGCCATCGCAGGCCGAGAATAGAATTGTAGTTGCTGCTGTGAATGCGATTAGTAGTTTTTTCATAATAGTTATTTAGAGGATTTGCTTAGTATTGTTTTGTCTTCGGATGCATTTCTTTCTATTGGCACTATACCGAATTGCACGGCATACATAGCCAGCCCTGTGCGCGAATTGACATTCAGCTTTTTAAACAGGTAATCACGCGCGCCTTCTACACTTTTTGTAGTAGTGCCAAGTGCCTCCGCTATCTCGGTATACCTTAGGGCGGTACAGGTATATTTC
>CAYZKL010000045.1:16598-21202 GCA_964478855.1 uncultured Flavipsychrobacter sp. | reverse complement strand
CAGTACCTGCATTTCCTTTTCCGTTAGGTGTGGTAACTTGATCACATTATCCCGTATATCCTGTATGAACTGTGATGTTACTTTATCTGAGTAATACATACCGGTATTGTA
Organism: uncultured Flavipsychrobacter sp.; assembly: GCA_964478855.1. Taxonomy (GTDB): domain Bacteria; phylum Bacteroidota; class Bacteroidia; order Chitinophagales; family Chitinophagaceae; genus Nemorincola. The sequence continues at coordinate 21,091 of CAYZKL010000045.1, read as the reverse complement.
TATTGCATGTATGGCTCTTTTTATTTCTTCAGAGTTGCAACTCTTCAGCAGGTAACCATTGGCTCCGTACTTTATCATCCTTATAATGTACGTGTCTATTTCAAACACGGTAAATACCAGTACCTTCAGTTGCGGCCACCTCCTTTTCAATTCTACAATGGTCTCAAAGCCGTTCATGCCGGGCATACTGATGTCCAGCAGGCATATATCCGGAAACTCTGTAGCATTTTCAAGAGCCGTTAGCAATGTTTTACCATCTTCAGCCTCAATATCCACATGCATCCCTTCAAAACTATTGATGTAGGAAACCACGCCCATGCGCACTATCGGGTGGTCTTCGGCATAGGCTATTCTTATAGTTGGTGCTGTCATTGATCCACAATTTTATTGGTGAATTTTCTGACGTAAACGTACTACGTTGTTTCGACAAATTTTACGGGTAAAAACCTGAATTCAACAAAATAATGATAATATGTTTTAGGTTGTTTTTTGACTCGTATTTATGCCTCCGGGTTGCATATTAACACGTTTCACCCCATTGCCACACATTCAAAAAAACAGAAAAATGGGATCACCCACCCTTTCGACCTACGACCTTTTTCAAATCAGGGGAATCAGGCAAATCACGATTAACCTGCCGGCAGGCAGGTCCCGGTTCACACTTACCCCTCCAGCAAATGTTCCACCTCACCTATCACACCGGCTATTACCTGCCTGTATTCATATTTATCCTTTATCAGTTGCCGTGCATTAGCAGCCATTTCTTCGGCCTCAGCCTTATGCTCCAGGCACCACTTTATCGCTTTCAGAAAATCTTCCGGCTTACGCGCCTGCAGGTAGTGCTTCCCCGCCTTAGCCTCTATACCCTTTATACCTATATCCGTCGTGATCACTATTTTCCCTGCGGCCATTGCCTCCAGTATCTTCACCCGCACACCCCCACCCGACCACAGTGGCACTATCAGTATCTTCTTATCAGCTATAAAAGCCTCGGCATCAGGTACCTCGTGCATACAGTGCACGCCCGGCAGGTTCAGCTTACCCATATCTTCAGGCATCTTACGCCCGGCAAAGTAAAACTCAAAATCAGGAAGCACCTTATGTATCTTAGGCCACGCCTTCTCCAGGAACCACATTACCCCATCCCTGTTGGGTATCCAGTCCATGGCCCCCATGTGGTAGGCTACCCACCGCTCATTGTGGCCCTGCTTCACCTTGTCTATGTCTATGCTGAACGGGGCTACCACTATATTCTTCACATCCTCAAGCCTGCTCACTGTGTAGGCATCCTTTTCCGTTATCGGCAGCAGCAGGTCATACTCCGTCCATGCCGCCCGCTCAAAGTTCTTTATCCTTCTCGTCAGGTTATTGAAATATACCTTCTTCAGATAGCTCTTATGCTTTTTAGACAGCCCTTGCCATATCTGGTACTCCACATTGTGTATTCTCAGTATGGTCACCGCATCGCTATACTTGTGTATTACCGGCAGGTAAGTACTCAGGTACACGCTTTCTATCTGTACCGCATCCGGGTCAAAGCTTTTCAGTACGGCTTTCAGCTTATCCTTGAATGCTGTTACAAAGAACCTGCTGGCATGTTCCGGCTCCTTGCTGAACAGGTAGTTCTTCACAAGGTCCATCGGCCTGATGTCATTATTCACTTCCACCCATTCAAATGCGTGCAGGTGGGTGTACAGCGTTTTCAGTACCTCGGGTTGTATATAGTGCCTGGTAGTATTCATAGACAGCAGGTGCACCTGCCATCCAGCCCGGTGATAGCCCTCTATCATCACTTGCATGGCCAGGTTGCCCCCGTCATTCATAGGGTATGGTATCCGGTTCGTAAGAATTAGTATTTTGCGCTCAGCCATTCAGGTTGCTAAAATAGAATAACTTTTTAAGACTTATTTTTACAGATGCTTCCAAAGAAAATAATATTTCTCGGTTCCAAGCCCATAGGCTACGAATGCCTTGCATACCTTATTGCTCATAAAGACAGTCTCAATATAGAATTGTCGGGCATACTTACCCATTCCCGCAAGGAGTTTGGCGATGATCACGACCTTAATGCCCTGGCACAGGAGCATAATATCACCATATTGACAAGCCTTGCAGATATACCTCCATGCGACATTATCTATTCGGTACAATACCATCAGATCCTGAAACAGGAAGATATTGACAAAGCCACACAGATAGCAGTGAACCTGCACATGGCTCCATTGCCTGAATACCGTGGCAGCAACCAGTTCTCATTTGCCATCATAGATAGCAAAACTGAATTCGGCACCACCATTCACCGCATCGATTCCCGTATAGATCACGGAGATATACTGTTCCAGAAACGGTTCCCGATACCTGCGGGCTGCTGGGTGCACGACTTGTACCAACTCACTTACAATGCCTCACTCAACCTGTTCAAACAGACATTGGCACACATCATAGATGGCAATTATCAGGCTGTACCACAGCAGGCACTTGTAGGCAAATTCGGCACCAGCCTGCATTACCGCAACGAAATGGCCAAACTGAAAGTTATTGACTTGTCGTGGGATGAAGAGCAGATAGAGCGACATATACGTGCGACATCTATGCCCGGCTTTGAGCAGCCTTACTGCCTCATTAATGGTAAAAAAGTATTCTTTACTACATAAAAAGGGGCAAAAAGCCCCTTTTTATGTTAGCTACTGTAATTTATTACCTTGGTTTAGAGCTACTCTTTGTTTCTATCCTTGGCTTACTCTGCTCCTGCTCTACCTTTGGTTTTGGCTGTGACTGCTGAGGAGCAGGCTGTGGCCGGGGTTGTGGCGCTGGTTGGGGTCTTGGTTGTGGCTGCGGTGCAGAGCGAGGGCGCTCCACAGGCTGTGGCTGTGATGGCTCAGGGCTTGTATATTGCGGCGCTGTGCGTACCGGTTGATCAACGTTCCTGCGCGGCTCCTGGCGTGGCTGAGCCGTTGGCTGTACTGTCCTTGGTTTAAAGTTCGGGTTACGCTCCTGTATCACTTGCCTGAATTCAGGCTCCCTGGTGTACTCGTATCGCTGCGGCCTGCCAACCGGCTGTGTGGCACGTATAGCGTTCCTTGGTCGTGCAGACTGTATCGTCTCCCTTTTTATACCCGGGCGATACACCTGCACCACATTACCCGATACACTTGTTTGCCTTGGCGTGCGGGTGCTGGTTATGTTATACACCTGCACCGGCTTGCGAGACTCGCGTTCAATCACGTCACGTCGCGGGCCATAGTAATAGCTGGTGCCGCCGCCATAGGTATAGGTTTCGCTTAGGTAGCTGGTACGCGTGCGGCGTATATACCTCCGCGGATTACCTGACTCATAGTAAAGGTATATGTTTGGCTGATACAGGTATTGCGGCCCTACAAAAACCCAGTAGTTATCAGGATAGTCGTAAAAAGCACCGGTTACATAACCCGGAGGCATAGGAGCCCAACCATAGTAGCCACCGCCTGAGCGCCAGCTTACCCATGCGGGTGCCCACTCATAACCCGGTATCCATACCCAGCCATAATATGGGTTAAAGGTCCAGCGGCCATAGTGGTAGCAGGCCCAGCCATACGGAGCGTCAGATACCCACATATTGCCATAATCGGTCATCGCCCAATACCCGTTGGTAGCATATGGCCTGAAGTTCTCGTCTTCGTTAGGTATCCATACATTGCCATATTCAGGGTCTTCTACCCACTGTCCATAAGGCGATAGTTCGTCATAAAACTCCTGGTAAGAAACCTCAACATCCTGTGCTTTTACAGTTTGTGTGGCCGCTGAGAATAGCAATAGTGCTATCATCATCATGCGCGATATACTTCCGAAAGAAAGGTTCATCTATGTTTATTTAAGATAATAATTACAAATTTAGTTCCAAATAATCTCAAAATCACTGACTATGGTTAGTATCAGTAAAGTTCTCGGTTCTTTAACGTTTGGCCCTGCACATGGCTATCATTTTCAGTGCTGTTATCGCGGCTTCTTCGCCTTTATGGCCATGTGTACCGCCCAATCGTTCCCATGCCTGGTCTTCATTATCCAGCGTCAGTACACCAAATATGACTGGTACAGGTAGGCTAAGGTTTAATTGCACTATGCCATCTGTTACAGCGCGGCACACATAATCGAAGTGCGGAGTACCGCCTCTAATCACAGCCCCAAAGGCTATGATAGCCTCCGGCAACTCATCCTTGCCCTTATAGTGCTCCCATAGCTTTTTACAGCCATAAGGCAGTTCAAAACATCCAGGAACGGCTATGCGGTCTATTATTACAGCATTGTGCCTGTGTATCATGTTTTCACAGCCATTAATGAGTTCGCCCACTATCTTATCATTCCATTCGGTATGCACTATAGCCACTTTTGCCGACGTCAGATCAGCTAATTGTTGAGTGTCCAGTAAACTAATGCTATGCTGCGATTGCGCCATAAAAAATCCCCTTTTCACCAAAGGTAAAAAGGGGAAGTATAAAAATGAAAAAGAAATGATC
>CAYZKL010000045.1:15845-16588 GCA_964478855.1 uncultured Flavipsychrobacter sp. | reverse complement strand
AAGGCGGGCAAGCTCTTTATCCATGTCACGTGCCTGCATGCTCTTAGGGTATTCATCACGGATACGCTTGAAAGCAGCTTTTGCTTCGTTGGTATTTCCCGCAGCCTGGTAAGCAACGCCGAGGTGATAAAGATACATTGGTGTTACCAATCCATCTTCTTTATCAGTGGTGGCTTTCTTAAAGCTTTCTATTGCCTTAGCATTATCGCCGCTTTCCATGTATGCTTGTCCCAGCAGGCCGTATGCCTGTCGGCCAACCATGGTACCTTTACCATCAAAATCATTAAGTGCTTTGATCGCATTCTTGAAATCACCCATTTTCAGGTAACAAAGTCCTTCATAGTAGTGAGCAAGATTACCGGCAGCAGTACCGCTGTACTTCTTGGCTATCTTGATAAACCCCGGATTCTTACCATCGCCGTTCAGAGCCATGTTCAGTGAATCGGCCTGGAAATAAAGCTGTGGAAAAGAAAGAGCAGTTGCTGCTTTTGCTTCAGATGGTGCTTTATAGAGTTTGGTATAACCGAGGTAACCTAACACTACGACCAATACGATTGTAGTAACAGTACTGATGACCTTTTTGTTTTTTTCATAGATCACCTGCACATTGTCCAGGGGATTTACTTCATCGGTCTTCACTACACGCTCAGTTCCGGGTTGGTTTCTTACGTTATTTGCCATGATTGTTATCTTCTGTTATATTTTAGGTTAATTACTGGTTTTCAATTAATTATAAGGTAAAT
>CAYZKL010000045.1:14276-15826 GCA_964478855.1 uncultured Flavipsychrobacter sp. | reverse complement strand
ACGATGAAAGGATAATCTTGATCCGCATATACATCTTTATGCAGTTCATCATCATCCGGCCATGGGCTTTCTTCTGCAAACTGCACTGATTCCTCTACCTCGTTCTTCACCTTTTCATTTATCGCATCTATTTGTTCCTGTGTGGCCCAGTTATTATCCATTATGGTTTTAAGTACCTGGGTTATCGGATCTTTTTCTTTATACTCTTCCAGTTCTTCCTTGGTCCTATACTTGGCAGGATCACTCATAGAGTGCCCCCTGAACCTGTAGGTCTTTATCTCGAGGAAGGTTGGTCCACCACCCTCACGGGCACGGCGCACCGCACGCTCTATACCTTTATGCACCTCTTCACAGCTCATACCATCCACAGTATCACCCGGCATGTCATAAGCATCAGCGAGGCGATAAATATCCAGCACTTTAGAAGTACGCTCAACGGAGGTTCCCATTGCATAATGGTTATTCTCGCAGATGAACACTACCGGCAATTGCCACAATACAGCCATATTGAACGTCTCATGCAGCAAACCTTGCCTTGCAGCACCATCGCCAAACATACAGATAGTAGCCCTGTCAGTGCCATTGTATTGCTCTGCAAACGCTATTCCTGCGCCAAGGCCTATCTGGCCACCCACAATACCATGACCACCAAAAAACCTTTTTTCTTTAGAGAAGAAGTGCATACTGCCGCCTTTTCCCTTGGTGCAGCCTGTGGCTTTACCATACAGTTCTGCCATACATTCCTTGGCAGATATGCCCTTAGCTATTGCCAGACCATGGTCGCGATACGCGGTGATCATATTTTCATCATCACGCATTGCGGTCATTGCACCGGCAGCAATGGCTTCCTGCCCTATATACAAGGGGCAGAAACCGCGTATTTTCTGCATACCATACAACTGACCTGCCTTTTCTTCAAAACGGCGGAGCAACAGCATGATCTCATACCAATACAAATATGTTTCTTTACCAAACGGAGTTTGCACTATTGTTTAAATTTGTGCGAATTTATAAAAACTTTTGTTTCCTTTTGCAGCTTTGACCACTATTAATAAAATATCGTTACTACAATACCGCAATTATTCCTCCGGAATATTTGAATTTCTGTCACCTGTCACCTGTATTGCAGGTCCTAATGGCAGCGGAAAGACAAATTTGCTGGATGCAGTTTACTACTTATGCTACACTAAAAGCTACTTCAGCGCTTACCAGCAAAACAGCGTACAGACAGGCCTGGATGGCTTTAGAATCACCGGTACATTTAAACGGGGAGAACGGGAAGACCAGATCAGTTGTAAGTGGAAAGCAGGGAAAAAGGAGATATATAAAAACGAAATAGAATACGAAAAACTAACAGATCATATTGGCACCTATTCAGCCGTAATGATTGCGCCTGATGATACAGAATTGATCAATGGCACAAGCGAACTAAGACGAAAATGGATAGACAGCATACTCGGGCAGGTAGATAAGCAATACCTGGAACACCTGATGCATTACCAGCGTATACTGCTGCAACGCAATGCGTGGTTGAAACTACATGCGGTAAA
>CAYZKL010000045.1:7851-14130 GCA_964478855.1 uncultured Flavipsychrobacter sp. | reverse complement strand
GCCCAAAAAACACTTGCTGTATGGTTACAACAAAGCCTGCAACACGACCTTCGTTACCAGCGCACATTAAAAGGCATCCATAAAGATGATTGGGAATTCAGTATTAACGGACTCGCATTAAAACAATTTGGTTCGCAGGGGCAAAAGAAAAGCTTCTTATTTGCACTCAAGCTAGCACAATACACCTACCTCAGCAAAACATCAGGCCACCTCCCTATCCTATTGCTCGATGACATCTTTGAGAAACTGGATCAGAACCGAATGGAGGCTCTTTTGCGAATAATACAGAGTGACGATTTCGGACAGGTGATACTTACTGACACCCACCCATTACGTATCAAAGAAGCCTTTGGAGCCAGTGCTGAGATCGGCTTTATACACCTGTAAAAAATTAATTCCTGAAATCATCCGGCTTCAGTGATTTTTATCAGAACTTTGCAACGCTTGTCTTTGGCATTATATTTTCAAATTGATCAATGATATTTTCATCAAAACTGGTAGAGGATGCAGTCAGGGAGTTTTCCAGGTTACCGGGCATTGGCAAAAAAACAGCATTGCGCATGGTGCTTCAGTTATTGCGCATGCAGGAATCTGAGGTGGACGAATTTACCGGTGCTGTATCAAGAATGAGGCATGGCGTGAAATTCTGCAAAGAGTGTCACAACATTTCAGATAGCGAGGTTTGCGGCATCTGTGTCAATCCCGGCCGAAACCGCAGCCAGGTATGTGTTGTGGAAACCATTCGCGATGTCATTGCAATAGAAAGCACACAACAATACAGCGGTCTATACCATGTACTTGGAGGCATCCTGTCCCCGCTTGATGGCATTGGACCTGAACAGTTATACATTAGTACACTTCATGACAGGGTAAAGAAAAACGAGATCAGCGAACTCATCATGGCCCTTAGCCCTACAATAGAAGGCGATACTACAGTTTACTATATAGCCCGCCAGCTAAAAGATCTTCCTGTCACCATCACAACTATTGCACGAGGTATAGCCTTTGGCGGCGAGTTGGAGTATGCCGATGAGATGACCCTTGCACGCTCTATTGCAAAACGTCTCCCGATAGATAACTATGTTACTATCCAGGGGAAATAAACATACAATAGTTTAGCGGGTGATATCAATCCTCTTTATTCTGCAATTGGGCAAGTAGCTTTTTATAACTACCTGACGAACGCTTCACAATTTCATGGTTTGCAGCAAGATCGGAATCAACATATTTGAATGGTGTTTTAGGTAGATTATATACATTTTTGAAGCCAACAAGAGACATGTCTATCTTTTTTTCAGCGGCACTGTTTGCATAAAAATCACGAATAATATCAAGGACATCAAAGTCAATATAATGGGTTTCGCTTGCGTCGATGATCACCGCACTTCCTTTCGGCAGGCTGTTCAGCGTTTCCTTTATACTCGCTTTATTAAGGAACGATACTTCCTGTGACAATGTAAGCTTTATGATATCCCCATCGTCATATGTGCTGCGCTGATAGTAGTAAGGTATCTTTGCATTGTACCTAAGAATATAGAATATACTGATAAGCAGGCAGATACATACACCTTTCAGTAGATCAAGCCCTACCACACCAGCGACCGTGGCAATGAAGGGAATAAAATGCGTACGGCCTCCATGCCACATATGCTTAAACACAGTGGGCTTACATAACTTATAACCTGTGAATAGCAGTATAGCAGCCAGGGCAGCTTTAGGGATCAAATTTAACAGCACAGGGATCGTGGCGACGCAAACAAGCAATAATATACCGTGAATAATGGTAGCCATCTTCGTTTTAGCACCTGAATTCACGTTGGCCGATGAACGGACAATGACAGAAGTAACGGGAAGACCACCCAACAATCCGCTCAACATATTACCTATTCCCTGGGCTTTTAATTCCCTGTCTGTTGGTGTATATCGTTTATACGGATCCAGTTTATCTGTAGCCTCTATACACAAAAGAGTTTCGATGGATGCAACTATGGCAATAACAATACCTGTTTCCCAGACCTTCATTATCTTAAAACCCGCAATATTTGGAAATGAAAACTGATTAAAAAAATCAACAGCTGTTGCGGCTACAGGCAACCTTACAAGATGAGCACTATCTAAAACGAGATCAGGAGCAGAACTTTTAAAGATTAGATTAATAAGTGTTCCAATTAATACAACAATTAGCCCGGCTGGTACTATAGCTATTTTTTTAAACAGTCTAGTTTGCCACACTATCAGTACCAATAGGCCTGTAAGCGAAATAACAACTGCGCCTGGCTGTATATGTGTTGTGGCCGTTGTGATTGTATTAAGTAAAAAACCATCGTCAGCGTCTTCCATCACAGCAGACATATTTTTAGCATACCCCACAGCATCAGGTAACTGCTTAATAATAATTGTAAGTCCTATACCGGCAAGCATACCCTCAATTACACTGGAAGGTATATAGTTGGCAATGCCGCCTGCCTTGAGAAAACCGAGGATCAATTGTACCGCACCGGCAATGATTACAGAACATAAAAAGATATCGAACGCATTCAGTTGAGTAATAGCAAGCATTACAATAGCCGTAAGACCAGCCGCGGGGCCGGTAACACTAAGATGAGACCCACTAAAAAATCCTACAACTATACCTCCGATCACACCGGCAACCACACCGGCAAACAAAGGTGCGTGAGATGCCTGCGCAATACCTAAACAAAGCGGCAGTGCAATAAGAAAAACGATTAAACCCGATAAAAAATCTTTCTTAAAGGTCTGAAAATTGTAAGACTGAGATTCCATACGTTAGGTATTAGGTATTTACTGCAAATGCAGCAATAATTATATAATTAATCAATTGGGTAGTTAAACTGTAGCACAAAAATCCGGCTAATACCGGCAATGAAATATCAGCAATGATCGGGAGGAGGCGATGGTTTCACGGCAATGTGTACCGCTGACAACGATTCTGCTTTATGAATAAAAGCGGAAACCCGTTTATCAAAACCAATTCTGCTAGCGAAAAGATCAAATGGAACTTGGGTAATAATATGGTCTTCCAGAACCCGTGGGGCTTTACCATCAAATGTATCAGTTATATCATCCTGTACTTCCGCTGTGTTCTGACAGGAATTCAATATTTTTCCTATTACCCTTATGGGCACAACCTGTAAAGTAAAAACAAGCAATAATAGTATGGCAACGCACTGACGCATATCCGATACAAATAACGAATAAAAATCAATGCCGACAAAATTTCACCCGCTAAAACTATGAGTACATGCTATCTCTAAAAAAGATTTGCGGAATGAGGATAGAAATCCAGCTTCCGCAAATATATTCACCCTCACTCCCCTGTGAAACCACACTTATCACAAGGGGTACCTTAAATGATTCAATTAAAACCCACTGAAACTTACCTTACCGGTAGCAACATCATATATAGCAGGAGCAATGCCAACCGCTCCCTGTTTAACCAGGTCACTAATAATGGGACTGCGTTTCAGCATTTCCGAAATGGAGTGCTGGACATTAAATTTAGTGACTGTCGCTACATATTCATCATTACTGCTATTTCTAACTTCAAACAGTTCATTACCTTTTTGTATGGCAGGTTCTATCTGGTCAAGTAATGATGTAAGATGGCCCATTTTCAGATGATCGCAGGCTCCTTTTATTGCCCCACAATTGGAATGTCCAAGCACAAGTATCAATTTTGAACCTGCAACAGCGGTTGCATATTCCAGGCTGCCAAGTATGCCATCTGTGATCACATTTCCAGCAATTCTGATACTGAATACATCCCCAACCCCTTGATCAAAGACAATTTCTGCCGAAGTGCGGGAATCCATACAACTGAGAATACAAGCAAAAGGCAATTGTCCGTCCTTAGTTTCGTCAACAGAGGTTAGCAGATCTTTGTGCAGCAGCATATTATTTATAAACCTGAAATTACCTTCCTTCAGTTTTAAGATAGCCTCTTCCGGTGTTTCAACGGTAATTTTTATGTCCTTATTTTCCATACAATAAATAAAATTTTATTTATTCCTGTTTTTTAATTGTCCAAGAAGTTTTTTATACGAGCCAGATGAACGTTTCGGGACCTCCTCTTCATGAAGGAAAGAAGCCAGAACATCGCTCTCAGGAATAGCTTTGGGTAATTTGTAAATACTTTTAAAACCTACAAGAGACATATTGATATTCATGTCTTTTGCCCGGGTGTTGCAGAATTCCCTGATCAGGTCAAGTACATCAAAATCAATGTACTCAGTAAGTGATGCATCTATGATCACATTACTTCCTTCCGGTAATTGGTCTAAAGTTTCTTTTATACTTGCTTTATTAAGAAAAGAAACTTCCTGGGCCAGGGTCAACTTGATCAACTCTCCCTGGCTATAAGTACTGCGCTTGAAATAATACGGGATACGCATATTCTGCCTCAGAATATAGAAAATACTTATAAGGATACCTATCCCGACTCCTTTTAACAGATCAAGACCAACAACACCAATTAATGTAGCAAGAAACGGGATGAATTGTGTCAAGCCACCTTGCCACATATGCTTAAATACAGTTGGCTTACATAATTTATAGCCCGTAAATATGAGGATGGCAGCAAGTGCAGCTTTAGGAATAAGATTCAATAACATAGGTATGCTTGCGGCACAAAGCAATAGCAATGCACCATGTATCATAGTAGCTCGTTTGGAATGAGCACCTGCGTTTACGTTTGCAGAAGATCTTACAATAACCGATGTAATTGGCAAACCGCCGAGAAAGCCACTAACAATATTTCCTATGCCTTGCGCTTTCAGCTCCTTATCGTTTGGAGTATATCTTTTCAGCGGATCCAACTTGTCAGTTGCCTCTATACACAGCAATGTTTCTATTGATGCAACTATTGCGATGACAATACCTGTTTCCCATACTTTAAGGGATTGGAAACCATGAAAATCAGGGAAAGTGAATTGGCGGAAAAATTCTGCCGCTGTACTGGCAACAGGAAGCTTTACTAGGTGATCACTATCGAGCCCCAGGTCAGGGGCAACATTTAAAAACACAAGATTTATCATGGTGCCAATAAGCACTACAACTAAACCCGCAGGTATGATCTGCAGTTTCCTGAATGATTTGGTCTGCCATATGATCAATAATAAAAGCCCCACAATAGCAATTATAACTGCGCCAGGTTGTATATGATGAGTGGCCGTGGTGATCGTATTTACCAGGAAACCATCTTCTGCGTCAACCATTACTGCGGCCTTATTTTTGGCAAATCCTACAGCATCAGGCAATTGTTTAATAATGATTGTAAGGCCAATACCCGCAAGCATACCCTCCAGCACACTGGATGGTATATAATTGGCTATTCCGCCGGCTTTCAGGTAGCCGAATATCACCTGTAAAACACCGGCAATAATTACAGCGCAAAGAAATATCTCGAAAGCATTCAATTCTGTAATAGCTACTAACACAATAGCGGTAAGGCCGGCAGCCGGGCCAGACACGCTAAGTTGCGAGCCACTGAAGAACCCTACAACTATACCACCTACAATACCTGCCACAACCCCGGCAAACAATGGCGCATGACATGCCTGGGCAATACCAAGGCATAAAGGCAAGGCTATCAGGAAGACGATAAGCCCGGCGAAAAAGTCTTTTTTGAAAATTTGAGAAGTAGTTAACTTAGATTTCATGATTTGAACATATGTCCTGAACATAACAATACATTGTAATGTTCAATTAAATTAAAAAATAAGGGTGGAACTCTGAGATATAGAAATTGCAATGCGGGTTTGCAATAATACTGATCGTATATTTTATAGATATTGCGCTACATCCGGAGGAGGGGACTATAGCTCAGCTACATGTACCGAAGGTAAAGATTCTGCTTTATTTATAAAGGCAGCTATCTTCATATTGAAACCTATTCTGCTTGCAACCATATCAGGACTGAAATGCAATACAATGTTGTCATCATTATATTTGGCTTCCTTTCCTCCTGTATTACAATCAGCATCATCCTGTACCTCTTCGGTATTCTGGCCTGAATTCAAAAATTTACCTATTGCCTTTAAAGGTAGGACCTGTAAAGAGAAAATAAGCAAAAACAATATGGCCAGACACTTCCGCATAGATTGTTACAAAGAACGATTAAAAATCAATAGAATAAGAATTTGAAAAAATAAAAAATTGTTAAACAATATAGCCTTTGAATACAAACGTTGCAGGGCCACTTAGTATGACACTTTTAGCCATATCAGGTGCAGTTTTAATGAACGAAACCGTTAATTCGCC
>CAYZKL010000045.1:329-7841 GCA_964478855.1 uncultured Flavipsychrobacter sp. | reverse complement strand
AAAAGGGCCTGTAGCTATGCCTGTAGCTGCGATAGCCGCAGCCGTTACACCGGTACCGCAGCTAAGAGTTTCATCCTCTACACCTCGCTCATAGGTACGAACTAAAAGACCTGCTGCAGTGCGCTGTACAAAATTGACATTTATGCCATTTGGCATAAATGGCTCACTATAACGTACCGCACTACCTTCATTAAAAACATCTGTTTTTACCACATCTGCTACCCAACGTACGTAATGAGGAGAACCGGTATTTAATATAGAATGGCCTTCATGAATCTCGATACTATCCACATCCTGCATGTGCAGATCCACGATATCATCATTTATAGTTGCTGTGTGTGGACCATCAATAGCTATAAAATTTGCATTTGTAGAAATTATGCCCAGGCTTTTAGCGAAGGCTACTAAGCAGCGCCCCCCATTCCCACACATGGTACTTTCATTACCATCAGAATTATAATATACCATTTTAAAATCATACCCTTCTGAATGTTCCAAAAGCATAAGTCCATCGGCACCGATACCAAAGTGCCTGTCGCAAAGATTAGCTACCTGTTCCGTGGAGAATTGCAACTTACCATCACGATTATCAAAGAGAACAAAGTCATTACCAGTGCCGTGATATTTATAAAAAGTCATGTATATGATTATATGTAGTGCAAATGTAGTGCTTTTGTATGCCCCTTAAAAGTACAAATAAGGAAAAATTGAGCACGCAAAACAACGTGCCCAACCTTCCTTTCACACACACAACATTCAAATTCCCAGGTTACCTGAGACCAAATAATATTCCTGCGTTGATGCCGAGATTGCGATTCATAATATTCATCGCAGCCGGATCATCCAATACATCTGTAAGACCATGGTAATAGCCAAGGTCCAAATTCAACCATGTGCCTTTTGCTAATTGTATATTAACACCGGCTCCTGCATTTAACCCGAAGTCTAATGTTCTGAAATCGCCTGTATGTAATAACATGTCGTGTCCGGCAACAACATTATCCCTCGTTGTTTGCTCCATCAGTTTTACCCCTATAGACGGCCCCAGGTATACTTTAGGTCTTACAATATTTTTGTAGTCGCCGAAGAAATAGTATGCGCGAACAGGCATCCTCAGGTATCCTGGAACACCCATTGCGTTAAAACCATTGTAGTTAGTATAATAACCTTCTGATGTAAAACTCAGTTGTGCTCCCCATCCCCAGTGCTCATGTTTCGCATATACCATACCGACACCTATGCTGCCTGATGGCATAAAACGCATAGTGCCTCCCATGTTACTAACCCAGCTATGACCGAAACCTAAAACCGGACCCAGAGACAGATAGTGTGGTCTCTTGTTCTTCATTGCTTTAGGCGATGGCTTAGGTGATTGAGCATAAGATACCGCAACTCCAAATGTCAATAAAATCGTCAAAAATACCTTCTTAGTCATCATCTTCGTTTAATCTGATAATACGTATATTAATACTGTGCCATGAACATCAATTTATTCACATTCATTGATATCTTTTAAATTTCCTTTCAGTTTTTCAGTTATTAATATATTTTTGAGGTCTAAACTTGATATAAGTATGAAAAGCAAAATCTCGATCCTTCTTCTCGCAGTATCATTATGGTCGGCGAACACAAGCCAGGCGGCATTCCTGGTAAAAAAATCGGCGACTACTACAGTAGCTGCTCAAACAGCACCGGCAGAAGTACTTGCAGCAACCCCTGCAACTGCTGAGCAAAAAGAAATGGCTGCGGCTATGGAAACCAAAGTAAACTCTGAAAAGAAGTCTGCTCTCTACAGGTTCTTCCACAGGCAGGGCAAACCATCTGCACAGATGTCTAAGCTGGTTTATGTGATCCTTGCAATTATAGGATTCGGTTGGTTGGCCATGGGTATCAATGACAACTTTGCTGATTACGAATGGTTGTTATCATTGTTGCTGTATATCCTGGGTTGGTTACCAGGTCTAATCTATACATTGATCAGGATGAAAAAATACTACAAATAATCATACTCAATTCTTTTACCAAGCCCCGCAAATGCGGGGCTTTTTTATTGGCGGTATAATTTTGTTTCATACATTACCGTAACCTTAACACTAAAAACATTACATTTACTTACATTATAGACAATAGCGCAATATTGTTTCTTTCTATCCCACATTATCCGGCACATACATAGTGGTATCGTAAAAACCAGGTTTCCGCCTCCTCTATTTCTTTTAAGGTTACTTAAATTACTATTTATGACTGTACTGATCTTTTTTATCGGGCTGTGGTATGCCTCATTGTTTTGCCAAACATTCTTTCAACACAGGTACGCCGCTCATGGCGCTTTTAAAATGAGCAAAACCGCTGAGCGCATGTTCTTTATATTATGCTATATCACACAGGGATCATCTTACATGAGCCCGAGAGCCTACGCAATAATGCACCGTATGCACCACGCCTATACTGATACTCCGCAAGACCCACACTCCCCTTCTTTCTCTAAAAACATCTTTTCGATGATGTGGCGCACGCGCAAAATATACTCAGACATCTTTAACGGGAGCATGCCTGTGGAACCAAGATTCCTGAAGAACCTGCCCGACTGGCCAGCATTCGACAAATGGGCCAATTCGGGCTTGTCACGGATACTATGGGCAGTTGCCTATATTGCATTCTTTGCCACTTTTGCTACATCTGTATGGATATTCCTGCTGCTGCCTATAGTATTAGCAATGGGTGCATTTCATGGCGCTATCATCAACTGGTTTGCACATAAGTACGGTTACAGAAACTTTAAGCTCAACAACACTTCCGAGAACCTGCTGTCTGTAGATATACTGATGCTGGGTGAATCTTACCATAACAACCATCACATGCATCCATCGTCTATCAACTTTGGTGTGAAGTGGCATGAAGTAGATCCTATTTACCCGGTCATCCGCTTACTGGCATGGTTACGGATAATTAAACTAACGAAGCCAACACTTGTGTATTCAGGCAAATAACAGCCTCTTAAATTTCTCAATAAACCCTTGCAATTCTGCAGGGGTTTATATTTTAAGAATACAGCGTTAACACATCGTTTACATAAAAGATATGCATTCTTTATTATAGTCACTCAAATAACATTAGTTTTAAACCCTGAAATAATCAATTACAACAACTATTAAAACCGGTAACATGTATAAGAAACTGTCTATTCTCATTTTATTGACGGTAAGCTGCCTGAGCATAGGCAACAATTGCAAAGCGGCTGTAGGCTACGTGGTATTTGGCAACCCGCCAAGTTGTTCCAGTACAGGTATCTGCAACTCATCTTCTGTAGCCGGGCTGTACCAGGGAACCACACGTACACCGGTTACTTTTACAACGATAAACAATGCCGAAAATACCCATTGCACACTAACGATGACCATTAACATGACCGCATTGAGTACCAACCAACCTATGCAGTTCAATATGTTCAAAACAGGCCAGTATGTATTTGTAAACAGCGCAAAGATATATGGCGTAGTGCTGGGTGGTGAATATTTTGATCAGCACCCGGAATACTATGTGGTAATACCTGCAAACCTGAGTGTATCTGTTCCGATGGCAGCACCTCAAAACTCTGAGGGGCCTGTATTTACTACGATCAACTTAGGTACATTACCCATAAAGAAGTAAGGTAAAAATTAAAAAAGTGTTTAGTCGATATTGATAGAAAACGGGAGCTGATGTTCCCGTTTTTTATTGTTGTTTTATCATACTACAAAATACATATCGGTCACTCCTTTATTCTTAGCCTGAATCTTGCCGCGGTACTGGCAGTTAAATTGTTCCTTTACGAGTTCGTAGGTGGTTTCTGATATATTGATCTTGCCTGGTTCGCTGCTCTGCTCCATGTGTTTCTTTTCTCTTACGCATATAATCGCGGATCTCGATAGCAGCCTTTACCATATCTGCAGCATGAATAGGATTTGCCTGCGGTAACCCTGAAACCGCCAGATAAGCATCACCCACTGTCTTTATTTTTTCGATATTGTATTTACTGATGATCTCATCAAAAGCCTGGAAGCAGGTATCGAGTTCGGCGACAAGCGCCTGCGGGCCCATGCGCTCGCCGGACTCCGTAAAATTTACGAAGTCTGTGAACAGCACCGTAACATCGTTATACAGTTTTGCTTTCACCTTACCATCTGTCTTTAGTTCCTGGGCCACATTTTCGGGAAGGATGTTTAGCAAGAGGTTTTCAGACACCTGCTTTTCATGCTGTATGGTCGCATTTGCGCTGCTGATAATGGCATTGGCTTTCTTCTGCTGGCTATAATTTCGATAGATGAAAAACGACAGTAAGACCACAAGAAACAAGCCGGCAAAGCCACCATAGGTAAGTGCCTTCTGCCTTTGCATAGAAAGTGCAAAAAACTTTTTTGCGTCATCCTGTTTCAGGCTGTCTGCCAATTGTTTTTTACTGAAGCCAGACTGCAGGTCGATACGCACCATTTCCTTTTGCTTGTCCACACTGTAGATGCTGTCTTTTAATGTAATAAAATGCCTGAATGCGTCAAAAGCTTTTGCGGACTGCCCCATGTATTCATAAGTCTTACTTATAGCCTCCCACGCATTCTTTTCATCCTCAATGGCTGCAGTTTGCTGACAGATATCTATTGCATTCAGAAAATATGGCAATGCTTTATTATAGTTTTTCTTTTTGGTGAAGATGATACCGAGTGTGGTGTAAGTACGCGGCAGCTGTTCTTTGTTCTTTTTCTCTTCACATATCCTACGTGATTGTTCCGCATAATTTAACGCTTTTACGATATCACCGGTCTCAGTATAAACGTTTCCTAATTCGTTGAGAATATTGGCTTTTTGGTAGTTTTCATTCAAGCTATTACTTGCAGCTAAACTGCTTTCGAAATATTGAATTGCAGTTGTATAGTCTTTCTTAAGTTTATAGGCTTTTCCAATGGCAATCAATGTCCACATTTCCATATCCGGTTTCTTGAGGATTTGTGTCATCTTCAATGCTGCATTGTATTTCTCCAAAGCGTTCTCAAATTGAGCCATTGCTATATACACATCTCCTATTGTAAGCTGGAGACCAAACCATGTAAGTGAGTCCCTCTTGGTTCTATCAGACGAACTTACTAACAGCTCCGTTATCTTCAATGCCTTTTCATAGCACTCTAATGCATGGGCATAATCACCCAGATTAGTATAAATTACCCCTGAATTAGCTATTGGGGATACTTTATCTCGTGGATTTGTATTGAAATCAGCACTTTTTTTGTAATGTTCTAAAGCTGCAACATATTTATTAGCAATTCTATAAATATTTCCTATGTTATTGTAAATATTTGCCTGAACCAAACTATCGCTAACAGATTGCGCGATTGCAATGCTGCGCAAGTAATATTTTATGGCAGATGAATGATCATTTAAACAAATGTCATTAATTTGTCCTATACTTTCTGAGGCGAGCATAATTCCTCTCTGCCATTTAATTTTTTCAGATAATATCAAGGCTTGTTCAGAATAATATACACTCTTACCGGGATCACTACATGATATATCTCTGGAAATGCCTATCAATATAGCGATCTTGGCTGTATCTGATGGAGCATTAGATAATACTGACTGCAAAGAATCTAGTTTGGTATTGATTCTATTCTGACCAAAAGCGTCTAAATTAATCAATATAGCAATAAGTAAAATAAAAATGCGATTCATTATTGCATTAACATTTTCAGAATATTATAAAATTATGCTCGTAAATGTACTAAATAGCCATAAAAAAAAGCATATCCATTATTTCAATTCATTATTTCTACTATCTTTAAGCCAAACATTTTATCAAAACCTAATAATTATGTCAAACAAAAAAACAAAATACTTATTGATTTTTGTTATGCTATTAGTAGCATCAACAAAATCGTATGCACAGCTAGGCTATGTTGTTTTTGGAAACCCGGATAATATGTGCCGATCTACAGGTATATGTAACGCACAAAATGTTAGTACTCCTATGGGTGCAACGGCAACGACAGCAGCTGTATTTAAGGCCACAAGAAATGCCGACGGATCAAGCAGCCTTGTAATGATAGTCAATATGTTTGATGTTTATAAGAATCAACCTGACATATATAATGCATTCAGAACAGGAACATTCAAATTCAGCATTGGCGCAACAAGAAACAAAGTACCATATAATGTATTTGACAACTTAAGTATGTCTCCCGACTACTTCATTATTCCGGCTAACTATGTTCCTTATTTATATCCATTCAATCCCCTTCCTATAACACCAACCAGTGCAATTTTCAGAGAAATATCATTGGGTACATACACTGGCTATCTTCCTTTTACAGTAACAGCTACTCCTAAGTATATGTATCACCATTATGGGCATAGGAAAGATAGGGATGATTACTGGTACAAATATGACCGTAGCTATCGCAGGTACTGGCATCCGTATAAGGACTAAGTATCTACTAACACTCATTCATAAACGGGAACTTTGGTTCCCGTTTTTTTGTCTGAACCGGCTCGTCGCGATTTACCTGATACATTGGTGAGGACACCCCATTTCTCTGATTTCATTACTAAGTAATTGGTTTTCAATTAAAGTTGAAATTAATGGGTGCCCCCCCCACCCCCCCAAAGTGACACCATTGGGGTGTGAAGTGCGGCTAAACAGTGCCTACTACCTGGCTAGCTCGAGGGACACCCCATTTTGCATATTTCCCAGTCACCCCATTTCCTGAATTCTATTTCTAAGTAATTGATTTTCAATAAAATTTGCAATTTTGTTGATGTCCCCATCACCCCCCAAAGTGACCCCATTGGGGTGTGATGTGCGGTGAAACAGTGCATACTAACCGGGTAGCTGAGGGACACCCCATTTTGCATATTTTCTGGTCACCCATTTACTGAATTTGATTACCACGTAGTTCATCTTCAGCGGAAGTTGCAAATTGACCGGTGACCCCATCACCCCCCAAAGTGACCCTCCCGATAGCTATCGGGATTAGGAATAAGGTATAAGGGGTAAGTTCAGGCGGCATTCTAATAACTATGAAATGACTGCATCCAGATCTGCAGAGGCATCCTCAACAGGTAAAGGTAAACCTGAAATCTATGCGAAATAAAGTAAGATATCCACTTTTAGCATCGTGAACATTACCGGGAATGAGAACTTTAAAGGGATTGAGGGTGAAAAAAGTTTGTGGGTAAATATCATTAACTGTCGCACGCCAATATTTCATAATATTTATTCAAATTTCGATGAGACATATATCAAATTATATATCTTAATAGCAGCAGGATTAAATAACCATTTCCCTTATCTTTGCACTCCCAAAAAACATGGGAAATATTTTTATTTTTTAACCTCCGGGCGGTGATGAGCCTACCCGTACAAAAGAGAGTACCAGTACAGTGGAAGATCAAGTAGTAAATCCAGAAGCGGCAGGACAGCCGGAAGAAGCAGCAGAGCAAACAACAACTGCTACAGAAGCAGCAGCAAGCGAAGCACCTGCAACT
>CAYZKL010000045.1:0-319 GCA_964478855.1 uncultured Flavipsychrobacter sp. | reverse complement strand
CGTGGCGCGTCATTACTACACTACAGCATCAGAAACATCTCATGATGATTTTGACTGGAGCGTAGACAAACGTAATGTAGCATCTTACAAAGAAGACGACCGTCAGAAGTTTGACACTTTGTATGGCAGCACATTCAAAGCAATCGCAGAATCAGAACTGCTGCACGGTGCAGTAGTGGGCCTGACAAAGACGGATGCTATCATCAACATCGGTTTCAAATCTGATGGTCTTGTTTCCCTCAATGAATTCCGTGACATGCCGGACGTTAAGATCGGCGATGTGATAGAAGTAATGGTTGTGGAAAAAGAAGACAAACAT
>CAYZKL010000044.1:26650-29705 GCA_964478855.1 uncultured Flavipsychrobacter sp. | reverse complement strand
CAGCGGTATAAGGGTAAACGATATTTTTAAGGTAAGATAGATAAACGGCAGGTCTCGCTCATCGCGTATCAGTGATGCAAAAAAACGGTCCGCGCTGGTTTGTGGCTTTGCTACGCCTACCGGGTCTGTGATCGCTCCTAATGTCTTCATCTGCTAAATAAAATGGCAGTGGCAAGTTAGGATAATTACCTGAAAACAGAATGCGCACCAGTTACAAAAGCCTGTATCTCGTCAGTGCAATTACTGAGGTCCGCTTCAAATATCCAGTGATACTCAGTACCGCTTACCGATGTACGTATATCAGTATAGCCGGCATCTATAAAATGATTGCCGATGGTCTGTCCGTTCATCTTCAGCAACACAGCAGGTACATGCAGTATCAGGCCCTTCACCGTTTGAAATTGCGAATCAGGCAGCACCACATTAAAGTTGAATTGGTCAATATCCTTTCTTAGCTGGGTTTCAGTAATTAGGTAGTACGTTGTATTTACATTGGCCGTAAATCCACCGGCCCGCCCTACGATCATATAATCCCCGGTTACAGCATAGTGGTCATCCTGCTGTTTCCTGCAGGATCCGGCCGAAAAAACAAGTAACAATAATAATGAACAGGTAATGAGTTGTTTCATAAGATAGATTTTTGACCTACGTAAAAAAACACAAATATCATACCCACAAAAAAAACCGCCCCGATATATATCGGGGCGGCTAAATGATCACACACTATTGTATTATAAACACTCAGGTATTACATACCCAGTAACTTCTGTATCTTTTTGTCGAACGCACCTTTTGGCGCTGCGCCTACTTGCTTGTCCACTACCTGGCCGTTCTTTATGAACAGTACACATGGTATGCTGGTAACGCCATAGTTGATAGACAGGTTCGGATTTTCATCCACGTTCACCTTACCTACGTTTATCTTACCATCATACTCTTTAGAGAGCGCATCGATGGTTGGTCCCAGTGCCAGGCACGGTCCGCACCATGGAGCCCAGAAATCCACTACAGAAAGCTTGTCTGCCTTAAGCACTTCAGCCTCAAAATTCGAATCAGTATATACTGCTGCCATTTTTATTGTTTTAAAAGGATTATTTGCAATTGATTACACAAAGATAACTCAATAAACAGTGCCGTGTAAATAGAAACCCCATATACCTCTATAAGCTATCCACATAGTCCTAACATTTTAAGGAACCCTTCACATTCCCGCTATTTTGTTGCTTCCCGTTTCAGCAATACCGTGGCCGGCATACAGTCCCCGCCGGGCGCTGAGCCCGCTACCGAACCCTTCAGGTCATCACCACTGAAACTCAGCAGGCCTATCTTGGTACACCAGTAAAAACCGGTCTCTGTGGGTGGCAGTGTTTCTTCCAGCACTACGCCGTCTTTGAATGTCATGTTGTTACCCGTTACGCTGCACGATATTTCCGTACCTATATGGTATTCCTTATTATCTATCTTCGTTACCAGCACACACCTTCCGGTGTACCCGCCATCCTTACCTTTAAAGATCTCCATCACAAACGGCAGCTTCACATCCCGTGAGTCCACCACCACCGTAAGCGCGCCTACCCATGTACCGGCAAACTCACCCGCATACCCTGCAGACGAACAGATCATCAAAACTACTACTGCAGCTAAACGAATGAATTTCATAGGCTTGTATTATTTATTTACAATTTACTTTATGCTTTGTCCAGCGAATACTTGATATCCTCCTCATGCTCTTGCAGGTAGCGTATCAGTTCATCGTTCACCTCTATCTTCCTCGCCTGCGATTTCAGCCTCACCTCCATACCATCCCAGTTCGCCACATGTATCACCAGTTCGGTAGTACCCGGGTGCTTTTTCAGGTTTTCCTCCATAAATGCGGCAAAGGCATCATTCACCTTTATCAGCGGCAGCCACAAGTGCAGTTTTTTGGTCAGCACCTTGCGCACCTCATCCAGCAGCATCATGTTCTGTATCTGGAACTCCATGGTCCCCTGCCGGTACTTATGCTCATCATACACACCCTGTATCATCAGCTTCTGCCCGTTCACCAGGTAGTTGCCATACTGCACATAGTTCTTCTCCCACAGCAGTATCTCCAGGTGTCCCGAATAATCGTTGATCACCATCTTGCCAAACTTGCTCCCCTTCTTAGTAGTAGCATGTGTCACATCGGTTATAAAGCCCGCTATCCGTATGTTCCTGCCCCGGTTGATGTCCAGTTCATTCACCGGTGTCATACCGTAGTTATCCATCTCAAACCTGAACCCGTCCAGCGGATGCGCACTCAGGTAGATGCCCACTACTTCCTTTTCACGATCCAGCAGTTCGGGCAGTCCCCACTTGTCGCACTCCGGCATATTGGGTGGCTTCACCTCCGGCATTGCCGACCCGCCAAACAAACTGTTACTCGCCATCGACGAGCTCGCCTGGAACTGGTTGCCAAACTTCACCAGCCTTTCCAGCCCCGTTATAGGGTCAGTGGCCGGTGCATAAAAATATTGCGCCCTGTGCATCTGCGGGAAACAGTCCAGTGCTCCCGCCAGTACCAGGCTTTCCATCGATTTCTTATTTACCGTACGCTGGTTCACTCGTTTTATAAAGTCATACACCGTCAGGTATGGCCCGTTGGCCTCACGCTCTGCTATCACATCTTCCACCGCTGCCTCGCCCACGCCCTTTATTGCGTTCAGCCCGAAGCGGATCACATTTTCCTTCGCCACCGCAAACCCTTTCAGGCTCTCGTTCACATCCGGCCCCAGTACCTGCAGCCCCATGCGCTGGCACTCCTCCATGTAGAATTTTACCTTGTCTATATTGCCCTGGTTGTTCAGTACCGCAGCCATATACTCTGCCGGGTAGTGCGCCTTCAGGTACGCTGTCTGGTACGCCACCATTGCGTAGCACGTCGAGTGCGACTTGTTGAATGCGTACTGTGCAAATGCCTCCCAGTCCGTCCATATCTTCTGCAGCTTGTCCTCCGGATGTCCCTTGGCCTTTGCACCGTCTATGAACTGGCCCTTCATCTTATCCAGTACCGCCTTCTGCTTCTTACCCATCG
>CAYZKL010000044.1:26036-26462 GCA_964478855.1 uncultured Flavipsychrobacter sp. | reverse complement strand
GCGATCGGCGTAGTCGTTGTGCATGTTCACCGACATCGGCCCCGGGCGGTACAGCGCATTCATCGCTATCAGGTCGTCAAACTTATCCGGCTTCAGGTTGATGAGGTGCTTCTGCATACCCGCACTTTCAAACTGGAAGGTACCGTTCGTTTCTCCCGCCTGGTACAGCTCATACGTCGGCTCATCATCCAGCGGAATGGTGTCTATATCTATCGTTATATCGTAGTTCCTCTTTATCAGCACCAGCGCATCCTTTATGATGGTCAGGGTCTTCAACCCCAAAAAGTCCATCTTGATAACGCCTGCGTTCTCTATCACATTACCCTCATACTGTGTTATCAGCGAGTCCACGTCCTTTGCCATGAACACCGGCAGCAGGTCCGTCAGGTCACTCGGCGCTATGATGATGCCCGCAGCATGTATGCC
>CAYZKL010000044.1:21906-26026 GCA_964478855.1 uncultured Flavipsychrobacter sp. | reverse complement strand
GTGTAGCACCTCGCCGTGCAGGTTGTGCTGGTTATATATTTCGCGCAGCTTGTGTACCGCTTCTATTTCCTCCGCTCCCAGCCCTTCCTTCTGGTCCAGGCTACCCTCACCCTTCAGTTCAGCGTGCAGCAGCCGCTTCAGGCTTATGCCCGGCCGCTCCGGCACCAGCTTCGCCAGCAGGTTGCTCTCGCTCAGCGGCAGGTCCAGCGCGCGCGCCACATCCTTTATGCTGCTCTTCGCCGCCATCGTGCCGTAGGTCACTATCTGTGCCACCTGGTTCTTGCCATACTTCTTCACCACGTAGTCTATCACCTTCTGGCGGCCCACGTCGTCAAAGTCAGTATCTATATCCGGCATGCTCTTACGGTCCGGGTTCAGAAAACGCTCAAACAGCAGCTTGTACTTTATCGGGTCTATATTCGTTATCCCTATGCAGTACGCCACCGCG
The DNA here is from genome assembly GCA_964478855.1 of uncultured Flavipsychrobacter sp. Taxonomy (GTDB): domain Bacteria; phylum Bacteroidota; class Bacteroidia; order Chitinophagales; family Chitinophagaceae; genus Nemorincola. The sequence goes on along the minus strand of CAYZKL010000044.1, from coordinate 25,578 downwards.
CTGCCAGCTGCCGATCCACGCCCCGGCCCTATGAACACACCCATGTTGCGCCCCTCCTTTATGAAGTCGCTCACAATAAGGAAGTAGCCCGCAAATCCCATCGTCCTGATGGTGAACAGCTCAAATTTCAGCCGCTCCTCCACCTCTGCCGTTATCTCTTTATATCGTTCCTTCGCCCCTGTCCACGTTATGTGTTCCAGGTAGGCATTCTGGTCGTTGTTAAATTCCTGCGGCACCACAAAGTGTGGCAGCAGTATGTCCCGCTCCAGCTTCAGCGGTTTTATCTTATCCAGTATGTGGTTGGTATTGTCCAGTGCCTCGGGTACGTCGCTGAATGTCCGGGCCATCTCCTCCTGCGTCTTAAAGTAGAACTGGTCGTTCGGAAAGGCAAACCTTCCGCCCTTCACCTGCACCTCGTCATCATCGCCCAGGTCCTTCCACTTCGGGTCGCTCTGCTTGCTGCCCGTGTTTATGCACAGCAGTATGTCGTGCGCATTGCTGTCGCCCTGGTCCACGTAGTGGCTGTCATTGCTCGCTATTACCGGTACATTGTACTTCTTGGCAAACCGCATCAGCACCTCGTTCACCTTTATCTGGTCGGCTATATCGTGGCGTTGCAGTTCTATGTAGTAGTCCTCGCCAAACAGGTCCAGCCACCATTTGAATTCCTTTTCTCCCTCATCCTCGCCCTTGCGCAGTATCGTGCGTGGTACAGATGCTGCCAGGCAGCACGTAGTGGCTATCAGCCCCTCGTGGTACTGCAGCACCAGTTCTTTATCTATACGTGGGTACTTGCTGTACAGCCCCTCCATATACCCCAGCGAGCATAGCTTCACCAGGTTCTTGTAGCCTATTTCGTCCTTTGCCAGCAGCAACTGGTGATACCGCAGGTCCCTGTCGTCCTTAGAGAACTGGCGCTTGTGCCTGTTCTCCACCAGGTAAAACTCGCAGCCCACCACCGGCTTCACTACAGGCTCCTCTATATCCTTTCCTTCAGCCGTCTTACCTACTACCTTCTTCTTCTTCCATGCCTCCGCCACAAAGTCGAAGACACCAAACATATTGCCGTGGTCCGTTATGGCCATGGCAGGCATATTATCATTACGTGCCTTTTCATAGAGCTTCGATATGTTAGAAGCCCCGTCTAGCAGGGAAAACTGGGTATGATTATGTAAATGGGAAAATTTCATTGTTTCTCTTGCACATCACCCACCATCGGCGGGCTTTTTCAGCCCTACAAAGTAACGAAATTATGAGCCGGTCAAGAAGAGTGATTTATCCACATTATCTGAACTATACAGTTCATAGATACAGCCAAGAAGTATATTCCCGTAAAATTTGCCAAAAATGATATTTATACTAATTAAGAAATTATATTTGTTTTACCCTTAAAATCATTACATGAAACAAAAGCAGCATATCCCAGACTTAGATTTCGACAACTTTGCTTTCGGTCAAGTTAAGAGGCTATTTGACAACAATAAAATTGTGATAAACAAAGAGTATCAGAGAGGAGATGTATGGAAAAATCGTCAACAAATAGAATTGATCAGATCAATTTTTAACTCTTATTCTATTGGAGTACTCGTGTTGTACATTAACGAATCTGGGCAATATGAAATTTTGGATGGACAACAAAGACTCTTAACAATATATAAATACCTTAATGGAAATATTAGTCTTGAAAACTCAGGAGTTACACCATATGCAGAACTTTCAGAAAAAGAAGAACTTTTTTTAAACGGCTATAGCGTTTTTTATCTAAAACTAAAAAGTCATAATCTTGAAACAAAAGAAGAAGATATTGTTCAAACCTTCTTAAGACTTCAAGAGGGCTCACCATTAAACAAAGCCGAAAAAATAAACGCGTATCGAGGGTCTTTTAAAAATTTGTTTGTAGAAGTTAAAGAATCGCATCCTCTATTTGAGCTAATGTCAAAAGAAGATCACCGTTTTCGCCTAAGGTTATTGGCAGCTGAAATGCTACTCCTTGAACTTGAAGGTGATTTTGAAAAAATGGATTTCCCGGCGCTTGATATCAACACTTTTAAAAAAGCAATAGAAAAATATGAAAAAAATATAAGTGATAAAAAACAAAAGAATTTTAAAGGCAATCTTGATTATCTATATAGAAGCTTAAATGTACTTTTAACAGCAATAACACCTCGTGACCTACTTCCAATATATCTCTTGGTTTCCTATTTACGAAGAACTAAAGCAGATAATTCAAAACTTGAAGATGAGCTTTCCGTATTTGTTGAAGACTTTTTAAAGGATTTAAATTCGTTCTCAATTTATGATAACAAGCCGCCCCAAGGTATGCAGACAAGTGTTTTTAAAAATTATCTAAAATACAAGACTGAAGCGCGAAAGGCAACAACTGGAGATAGTATTAATTTTCGTTTGGAATTTATTGTAAAAGAATTTAAACGAAAAAATCCATTTATATTAAAAGATAATAAACGCCTACACGATAAGGAGCAAAAAAGAGTTTTGTATTTAAAGCAAAGAGGGATTTGTCAATTTTGTGACAAAAAAATAGACTTTAGGTTTGATGGGTCCGCACATCACATCATTGCTCATAAAAATGGCGGAATAACAGATGACCTAAAAAATGCAGTCTTACTTCATAATAAATGTCATCAAAAACTTGAAAAGCAGTTACTAAAGGATTAGACACATTAACCTAAAATATTTTCATACCTGACATTTATGGCAAATTCATTAACGAAAAATGGTGAAGAATCTAATTGGGAAACTACAACTAATCGGTTTGTACTTTTCTTCGATATCCTTGGATTTAAAGACATGGTGCAAGCACATGATCATCAATACACACTAGATAAATTAAATTTATTGAAAGATAAAATTGACGAAATTAACGGAAAGGAATTTGGCGATGATGAAATAAAAATAGCTGCAGACCAAACACGATCAGCCACATTTTCTGATTCAATTATTTTTTTTTCAAAAAGTAACGGCGTCGAAGATCTATTGAAAATTCTATACAATGCTTACAGCATTTTACATAATGCAATAGAAAATGGAATTCCAATAAAAGGCTCAATATCATGTGGCCAAGTAACAGTGGATTTTAATAAATCAATTTTTTTTGGTAAACCTATAATTGATGCCTATCTTCTTCACGAAAATTTACAAATGTTAACCGTCGTTACTGATCATCATTTTGAACAACAGTTAATGCAACATGACAAATTTTTCCCGTCATTTTTATCCACCTACAAAGTCAATTTAAAAATTGGGCGAGCCACCCATAAAATAATAAGGCCTATTCCTAAACACCTACTGAAAACGATTGAAGAACTAAAAAAACATTATTTGCAAGTATCTGGTTACCCTAGAATCTATATAGACAATACTTTAGATTTTTACGAATCATTACGTTCTTAGCTACCCCCACTCGTCCCCTACATTGGCGCAAGTGTTTTCCACTTGTGCCTACCATCCCACAAGTCTTTTCGACTTGCAAGCCCACAACCCACTGCCCTACCTGCGTAATCCCGGCAATTTGGAATTTTATGTACGAAAATCTTATATTTACAAAAACTCCGTTATGAAATATATACTCTCTCTCGTTGTCGTATGCGCCTTGATGGCATATGATGTGCCGAAAGGCTGGCTTAAGGCGGGTAGCAGCGCTGGTGATTATGA
>CAYZKL010000044.1:7618-21896 GCA_964478855.1 uncultured Flavipsychrobacter sp. | reverse complement strand
CCAACAGAATGCTGCAACAATAAAGTCTGTTACCGATAAGATCTCGGGGTTCGGAACGCTCATGCAGAATTGTTCGCCTGAGAAGTATAAGGGCAAGCGCCTGAAGCTGACCGCTTATATGAAGTCTGTAAACGTGAAAGAATTCGCCGGCATGTGGCTGCGTGTGGATGGGGATAAATTACTGGAGCCGTTGGGATTTGACAACATGTATGAGCGGCCGGTAACAGGCACTACTGACTGGACTAAATGCGAAATAGTGCTGGATGTGCCAATGGAGGCCACCAACTTGGCCTATGGTGCGCTGCTTTCAGGCACGGGACAAATATGGTTTAGCGAGCTGGAATTTGATGTGGTAAGTGACGATGTACCAACAACAGGCAGATCGAAGGGCAAGATTAATGCGCCGGCTAAACCACGGAATTTGAAATTTACGGAGTAAGCCGGAGATTGGCAACACCATACTCGCTTGCATGCACCTAACTCCATTCCCCTTATGCTCAGATTGCATACAATATAAAAATAGTTCTGTTTACATGGTGGCAAAGACATATATTACAAAAGTAATTTTCATCGCTGTTTTGCAATTGCTGGCAATAGCAAGCTACGGCCAGACTTTGTATAGTAAAGCCTTTGGCCGGCCGGGCAACAAGACCCTGATCTTCCTGCACGGCGGGCCGGGCTATAATGCTGCTACATTCGAGGGAACAACTGCGCAAAAACTTGCCGACAAAGGTTTTTATGTGATCGTGTATGACAGGCGAGGCGAGGGAAGGTCGTTTGATGAGCAAGCGACTTTTACCTTCCGGGAATCGTTTAACGACCTGGACACTATCTGCAAAAGGTACAATGTGAATAAGGTTAACCTGATCGGTCACAGTTTTGGTGGCATTGTAGCTACTTTGTATGCTAACAGGCACCCCGGCACAGTGCAATCCGTGATCTTTGTCGGAGCCCCGGTCTCTTTGCAGGAAACATTCAGGACTATCAGGAAAGAGTCCAAAGACCTGTATATTGCAAATCATGACAGCGTGAACTTATATTTTATACAGCTTCTGGACGCGATGGACACGGCCAGCCTGGACTACAGTTCTTATTGTTTTGCACATGCCATGCAGAATAAGTTTTATTCTCCCGCCAACCCTACCGAAGAAGCAAGAAAAATTTATTCGATGTTCAGAACAGACACCCTGTTAATGAAGTATTCGGCGAAAATGACTGCTAAGCCACCAAAACAATTCTGGATCAACGAAAAATACACAGTGCTGAACATTGAATCTGATGTACACAAACTGCTTGATCAGGGTGTACACGTCTACGCATTTTATGGCAAAAACGATGGCCTGTATTCTGCGAAACAGGTAGATGATCTTGGGAAAATGATCGGCAATAAAAATCTCAGGTACTACGACAACTGTTCTCACAGTGTCTTTATCGACCGGCAAACCACTTTCATCACTGACCTGGCAGCTTTCTTAAACTAACATTTATTGCCGTAGCATCCTCCCACATTGGCGCAAGTGTTTTCCACTTGTGCCTAACCACCCTTCAAGTCTTTTCGACTTACGAGCCACCCTCAGTTACGGTTGCTTATATGGCGTCATTTTCGGCATCCACCTGGGCACATGCTTTTTATAATGCGCATATGCCTCCCCAAATCGCTCCAGCATATCCGGTTCTTCCTTAAAAATGAAGAACATGGTGTTCACCACAAAGAACATGCAGGTCCATATACCTATGCCCCGTGCGTTAAAGAACAAAGCCTCTCCCGCCAGCATCATCAGCACACCGGTGATCATTGGGTTGCGGCAATACAGGTATGGGCCTCTGATCACGAGTTTTTGCGTGGGTTGCCATGGTGCCAGTGTGCCCTGTGCAAACATCTTGAACAGCACTGTAGTATAAAGCTGAATAGTGATCCCGAGCAGGTATATGACAACGCCCGCTATCTTCATAGCCGCAGGCTGCTCCGCAACAATAGGCACATGCAGCGAGTACAGAAAATAAGGTATGATTACGGTAACAACGAACGGCAGCGCCATCCAGTCCCGGAAGTGAATAAGTAACGAAGGTTCTTTAGTGGTCATAATGTAAATATAGTAGTTATGCCGAAAGATCAAGTGCTCAAAGATCATGGAACAATTGTACTAAATTCTATTTTACCCAAGATTTATTGGCTGCAACTCGTCTGAATATATGTATAGTTGTTCTTAATTTGCGGCTCTGTAATGAAGACTTCCCTGGTCATATTCTTTTTGCACTTTGCGCTGTTGGCTCACGGCCAGGATCTTAAAGTTCTGGAGCGGGCATTACGTGAAACCGTGGTTTCTGACACAATGCAAATAAGGATACTTGCCGACAGCATCTTTACTATTGATCCATATAACGATGTGGCAACAGTGTGCATGACCAGTCATTACTACAATGACAGGCCCGTGAATGTATCTGCATTTTTCCAAAAAATGAAAAAATTAGATAGCAATAACCCTAAACCATATATTCTAAACGCTAAATACCACCCATACACTTACTCAGTTGCCGATACAATTACCAGGAGCGAATTTGCAATAGCTATCAGCCTCGACAGCAACAATTTCGAAGCCAATTATCTTATGGGCAGGTCGTTTTATTTTTCTTTTAATAAAGAACCTTCCTACTATTATGCATACTGGAGCAGGCGGTATTTCTTAAAAGTGATACAGCTTGATAGCTCTTACCTGCCTACGCTTAAATATCCTATTATCCAGGCGTCCAATTTTCTAAATGACACCGTATCTGTATCATGGCTATTCAACACACATCAGCAAATACACTGCGATAAGGATCATGTGCCGCGCGAGGGGGAAGGCTACTTCCCATACACATTATTCTTAGACCTTAACCCAGGTTGGGAACATAATTACAGCGTAGATCTGATGCACGCCGTTGATATGGCAACATTTAGGCAGGAACGCTATTCAGGCAAGCTACATGCAATGCGGGAGCCCGTTATCTGCGACCAGAAAGACAGAACAGTGTACAGATTTTTGTGGTTAAGAAGTTTTCACGCACCTGTGGCAATTAGGTTCGAAAAAAAGGATAACGGCTATATGCTTTACTGGAAAACGCTTTCTCGGGAAAATGAAGATGCCCCATGGACTATAGATATAAGCCGATCAAAAAAGGTATCCGAACGGAAATGGAATAAATTTATGTCGCTGTTAAAGTCAGCCAATTTCTGGGAAATGCCTTCAAAAGAAGATAGATTTGGATTAGACGGATCTGAATGGATAATAGAGGGTCTTGACAAAAACGTATATCATATGGTTGACAGATGGCATCCATCAAAAACCCCTTTTGGCGAGTGTGGGTTGTATTTAATAAAGCTTGCCGGATTAACTGAGAAACTTTACTGAGTAAACATTGGCGCAAGTGTTTTCCACTTGTGCCTGCCATCCCGCAAGTCTTTTCGACTTGCGAGCCCACAACCAACTACCCGCTCTTTCGGATTTGCAATCCCTTACTCGCCGACATGCACCAAACTCCATTCCCCTTATTCTTCCATTCTGACCAAATGGTGAGCTTGCCGAACTACTGATTCAGACAACCACGCACAGCATCCATCAGGCAAATCCTTTAATCCTAAAAATCCTGGTTCACCTTTCATGCAGCAGCATCCACGATGCGCCAAACCTATCCCGCAGCATCGCAAACCGTGATGCAAAAGGCGTTTCCGCCATCGGCATAAACACTTCTCCGCCATCAGTAAGCACCTTGTATATTTTTTCAGCCTCCTCCGCACTGTCCAGTCTTAGCGTCAGGTATGCACTGCGCATAGGTTCGGCATGCGGTATGTCGGCCCCCATCAGTATTGCTCCGCCTATCTCTATTCTTCCGTGTACTATATCATCCTTCCTGTCCTCCGGCACACCACCACCCTCCGGCATCTGTGCAAACGTCTCCATAGATAGTATCTTACCACCCAGGTGCTGCTCATAGTAGCCGAATGCTTCCCTGCATTGCCGCTTATAGTTCACATATATATCCAGTTTCATCCACTTTCTTTTTGCTGTTAAAAATGTAATTAACCCTTTTTCATTTGTTCTATAGCGGCCCATCCATCAGGCGTCACGCCCATTATCTCTGTGGCTACACCCAGCGTTTGGTACGTGTCAAAGAATGCCATCCTTGCCACCGGGTGGTCCACATTGCTCATTAATGCATAGCCCTGCTCCCGCAGTTCATTGGTCACCCGCTCAAAATCGCTCACCGGCAGCCGAAAGGCCAGGTGCTGTGTCCCTCCTGCCGGGTACTTCGCCAGGTAATCATGAAACATGCTTTGCCCGCTCAGCGGCTGCACCAGTTCTATAAACGTACCACCGTTATACGCCTGCGTGGTCAGCCATTCGCCCTCCGCTACCTTGCCATAGTACGTCATACCCAGGTCCTGTGCGCGCACATGTGCCGGCGCTGCAAATCCGGCCACACCCAGCGCACCCGCCAGGAATTTCACCGCCACATTAATATCCGGCACCACCCAGCCTATCTGTGCAAACTCTAATCCCGCTATAGTGTTATTGAAACTGTTCATGCTGCATAGTTTGGTGGTCATACAAAGTTATTCCCCCAGCCCCGCCCACACAAGAGGCTTTTGCGACAATATATAGATGATTTGCGACCACAGGCTCAACTGACAGAAGCATCCGCACCGCTCTTTCGGATTTGCAATCCGAAAGCCATGGCCGGGGATTTGCAATCCCCTACTCGACCCGCTTACACCAAACTCCATTCCACTTATTCTCCTATTCTGACCATTCTGATTCAGACAACCACAAACAATCCCCTACCAGGTAAATCCTTTAATCTTAAAAATCCCGGTTCAAAATTTTTTACAAAATATCCACACTCCTCCCCACCACCAAAATCCCTACCCACACTGCATTTCACCCCCATCACCACCCTCAAAATGTGTCTAACTCCGTTTTTTTCTTAATGCTGACTGCCCGAATTTTACACCCCTTTATTTTTCAAAAACAATAAAATTTTCAGGCTATGAAACTCGAACAGCAGCAACAGGCACAACAACTCTACTTCCAGACAGACCTCTCCAAAACACAGATCGCAGAGGCCATCGGCGTCACCCGCCGCTCCGTTCACAACTGGATCCGCGAAAACAATTGGGAATACCTCAGGCGGTGTAGCGCAGCCATGCCCTCACTCATCGTGGCCAACTGTTACCAGGCCATGGCACAGCTGTCAGAGAGCATCCTCTCTCCCGCCCGTGCCGGTGAGCCCATCACCCGCATCGAGGTCGAAAGCATGTACAAGCTCAGCCTCATAGTCAGCAAACTAAAAACGCGCATCATCCTCAGCGAGCGTATGGAAACCTTCACCGGCTTTATGGATGGCCTGCAGGAGATCGCCCCCGATCTTGCAAAAACCATAGCACCATACATCTCACAGTACATTGCCGCCTGTGCCAATATCAATGCACCTGCCACTGTCAATGCACGTGTTGGCCGCCCTGCACCACCTCCTCCCACCGATCCAACCGAAGCAGAACTCGACCAGCAGGACATAGAAGCATGGGCAGCAGAGCGCGCCGCCGTTCAGCAGGTCAAAGCATCAACAACTACCCGCCCGCAACCCGCACCTGCCACACCCGCACCGCAAAAACCACCCAAGGCCGACCTGCGCAAACAGCTACGCGGCACCGCCTCCACCGGCCCCGGCAAGGCCTTCGCCCATACCATAGCAGCATAGCACCACTGAGAAAAAGTGGGAACTTTTAAACCCTTAGATCGTTGATTATCAATTACAATGTGGGAAAGAATATTATTCCGTAAAGTACTATCGCTCTACAAATAGCCCTTCAAGCATTTGCTTGTCGAAGTGGTCTTCCAGGTTGCCCGTTACCTCGTGGTACAGTGCGCTGATGAATATGCTGTGCAGCGCGCTTCCTATAGTGAGCAGCAGGGCAGCACCGGCTACTATCACTGCTATGCCGGCCATTTCGTCCACCGTTTGAGAGATACCCATGCCTACTATGGCCAGTACTATAAATGCCAGGAATATGAAGATACCTATGCTGAAGTTTGCGCCAAGTCCTTCGCCCCACTTCTGCTTCATCAGCTCAGCCGACCTCTTTACAGCGTCCAGCGGGCCCAGCTTTTCGTATGCGATCACAGGTATGGCAAAGAAGGTAGCAAAGCTCCATACTATACCCACTAAGAATATTACCAGTTTGCCCAGCCAGCCTGCATTGTCCTGTATAGACCTCAGTATCACGCCCACAGTAGCCGCAAACGCAGCCCATAAGAATATGTCCCATATCCTGCTGAAGCTGAACTGCAGCCCCTTGGCTATCGTAGGTTCTTCGCCGTCAAAGTATAGCTTGGCGCAGTGCATCAGCCCCATATTAAAGAACACCACTATAAAGTAGTTCACTATGTACAATACGAAGAGTATCAGCAACCCGGCAAAACGATCCACCGATTCCAGTTCCCCCGCCATATTCATCGGCACCACCAGTGCCCATATAAACGAACCTATTATCGCCACCATGGCTATGCAAGACATGATCGGGAACAGGATAAGCTCCTTGTGTGCGTTCAGCACCTTGGCACTGGTCTTTGCTATTTGCCAGCCGTTAGATGCCCTTGTAAAGAATCCCATTGTGTATAGTGTTTATACAAATATAGTAAATATCAGTATCCGCAAATTACATATGGAACAGCCACAGGAAGAACAGGAATATGAAGGCTGCAACCCCGGCCTGTATCAGCATCCGCCGCTTATAGTCCTTTACTTTCAGGTTGATGATCAGGTTCAGCACCAGACAGGGCACAGTCATTGCCCAGAAGAAGAACTTGCCCTCCACATCAGAGAATCTGTCTGTATCGAAGAATATGAATTGGATGGACACGCACCCCATGATGATCGCCGCCACCAGCAGCGGGGTTATGTTACGCAGTATAGTCCTCCATATCGCATTCATGCCAACAAGTTAATCAATAAACCCCTGATGAAAATGTATACCGGTCTGTTACCGCTCAAACAGCACCACGAAGATCAGCAGCAGGAAAGCAGTAACTCCGGCCTGTACCAGCATCCTTCTTTTGTATTCCTTTTGTTCCAGGTTGACGATCACATTGAGCACAAGGCACGGCACCGCCATCGCCCACACGAATACCTTCCCTATGATCTCAGGGAGGTTGCGCTCATCAATGAAAAGGAAGTAAATGCCGGCATAACCAGTGATCATGCCCAGCACCAGCAGCGGAGTTATGTTGTGCAGTATGGTTTTGCCTATCGCATTCATAATACTAAGATAAGCAATAAACCTATAAAATGAATATATATCAGGTAAACGATGCCAGTGCTACGATCAGTGCTACCAGCAAGGCCAGTATTAGCGTCACGTCCAGCACCCCCAGTATCAGCCCTGCCAGCCCTATGCCCTTATTGGTGGTCTTGCGCATCGCCCCGAATATGATACCTACTATCCCCAGCGCGAAACCGGCAAACAGGAAGCCAAAAGCGGCACTAGCTATAGTAACAATGATACAGGCCATCCCCATGCTGCCCCCTACCAATGCTACTATGCCTTTATACTCATCAGTAGGCGCTGCAGCAAAGGCATCCGCCCTGCGGTCCAGGCCCATAGCATGCAGTATATACTGCCTTACCGGGTGGCGGCTTACCACTGCCTCCGACTTCTTTACAAGGTATGCTGCCTGCACAGTGTGGGCACCGCCGGCCATACTAATCATAAACAGGATCACAAATCCGACTCTGGAAACCGATAAACGCATAATAACAGGTGTTTACAAATCAGCTGCCATAACTGTGCCATCAGGCATTTTGGCAAAAAGTAGGCGGTAAAATCATATCTTAACGCCTCAAAATCACTTTTATGAAAAAATATGCACCATTCCTGCTCCTTTTGTTATTGATCACGTTCGGTTGCAATATTGGCAAAAAAGGACCGGGTACTTATCATAATGAGCAGATAGATAAAAAGCTGCGTGCCGAGATCGGAGAGATGAATAAGAAAGTGTACACCTATATGTGCAGCAATGACTTTGATGCACTCAGTGCTATGTTTTCAGATACATTAATGGAGGCTGTAAATACAGGGTTCACGCAAAAGTTCATCCCGCAGATGGCTCGTGTAATGAAAGGTAAAAATTACAGAATATTTGATGAATTCTATACGGTACGCGCAAAGGCAAGAGATACACTGAACCTTATATCAGGCAAAGGCGATGATGCTTATAACATCGTCATCTTTGGTATGACGCCTGAAACCTATACATCAATGCTTGTTTCCGGCGACAGCCTGAATGAAGTAATGCTGACAGTAATATATGCTAAAATTAAAAACAAATGGAAAGTCAATCTGATCATGGGTGAAGACTACTCGCTAAATGGCAGGAATGCACCCAGCTTGTTACATTATGCCCGCAGGCTTCAAAAGGAGGGCCACATCATGGACGCAGTCACCGTTATGGGCCTCACCAGGAATGCACTGACTCCCGGAGGCAAATATTTCAAATACAATATTGACAGTACGATCAGGTCATTTACAGACAGCATCAATGCCGAGGCCACAACAAAATACCCTATCCCTTATCCAATGCCTTTTATCAAAACAAAACCATTAGTCTTCAATGTGCATTATGAGGTATATAACTCAGTACTGGTTCCGCAGGTCATGTACCTGTCATCCGTTAACGTAAAGGACACTGTAGCATTGAAACAGGAGAACGATCTGATCCAGGAAAAGATAGGCGCCATATTCCCCGGTCTCGACATCAATAACAGGAGCATTCTATACCGCGCATATAATAATCAACCCAATGGGGAGAATGATCCGCCTTATTATGGATTTGCACAGAAGGTACGGTAGCGCCTTTGCTTAAAGCAAAAGATCCCATTCCGGTGTTGCCGGAACAGGATCAGATAACAATGTTATGATGTAAAATTAAAAACCTTGCTTTGCAACGCCATCCTTGATAGCCTGCAGTGCTTTAGCTTCGTTAAGTATCGCAGCCATCTTGTTTCCTTTGCCATCATGACCACCGGCCATGTAACCACCCCTGGCAGTACGGGTGATAACTGCATCCTGCATAGGAACGTTTTTTTCTTTAGTTTTCAGGCAATAAGCCTTGATCATTTTTGAAGTGTCCATGTTATTGTTTTTAGAAGATTTGTATGATGTGTGATGATAATTATGACACAATGTACCAAATTTTTAAGTAAAGCAAGTGTTAGCACCTATCTTTCTGTATATAAATATTACATTTGTCCATAAAGTCAATAGTATGCAAGTAAAAACCTGGGCCACGGGATTATATATAATATCTTTTTTTCTTGTATTCGGTTGTTCTCCGGCCATCTCCCCTTTCGATCAATATGCATACACCCATACAACATCAATTAAAGTGGATGCAATGAATGTAATGGACCTTGCTACCGAAGACTATACTGCCCACAAAAAAGAAATAGCGGCAGTGCAGACAGAAATGCAAAAGGCCTACGAATACGAAAAGAACAGGCAAAAAAATGACATTACAGTAACCATGTGGCAAATAATGATAGATAAAAAGGGGAAACTATTCGGTGGGTTCATCAGTTTCTGGGAACAGCAGAATAGTGCTAATAAAAAGCTGAATATTGCATTCATCGAGAACCAGAAACAATCTATTGGTGATGCTTTCGATCAGATAGCACAACTGGAAAGTAAAAAGATAAAAAGCAAATAATCCCGATATGCCACAGATAGATACAGAAGCACTCATCAACACACTGAAACACGAAATAATTGCCCTTGCAGAAAGCACCGTCAAAGAATATGCTACACAGGCAAAACAAGACGGGCTGAATGTTGTGACCGCAATGGAAGGCAAACTAAAAAAATGGGCTGCTCAACTGGCTGAAGGAGTTATCAATATTGATGAGTTCCAATTTCAGCTTGGCACAGAAGAAGCATTGCTGAAAATGACAGCACTAAAGCAGGCCGGGCTTGCTGCCATACAGGTAGATAAATTCAGGAATGGCCTGACTGATATCATCATTAAAACGGTGTCTTCTCTCATATAACCACTTCGTTAAAAGTATCTTTATTACCGACCTTTGGCTACATAATTCAGCGAATTATAGATATTTTCGCAGTTGCCGAATACCGGCCTCCAATAACCAAAAACATGAAAAAATACTTACTGCTACTGCTGGCAGCCGCCTTAATGATACAAGGCTGCGGCACAAATGCGCCAAAAGAAGCAATGCTGAAAAACAGTGCTATAGATGCAGACCTTAGAAAAACCATAAGCAAACTAAACAATGACCTGGTTAAGGCCATAAGCATAAAAAGCGTGGAAGGTGTTTATAAACTTATGTCTGACTCTCTCAAAGATTTTTCCGGACCCACGTTCGAAACAAATGTCTTACCCCAGATGCAGCAGGCACTGCAGGGCAAGCAACTTAAAGTATTTGACGAATACTATGTATGCAGAAAAAACATGGACTCCCTGATAATTGTAGAAGGCGGACAAGGAAGCAGCGAATATGGGTTTGCTGTAAAACCAAATACAAATGAGACCTACATTTCCATGCTGCTTGCAGGCGATGCCACCAATGAAATTATGATCACAATAGTATATGCCCGTATTAAAAAAGACTGGAAGATCAACATTCTGAAAGGCGGCTACTACTCCATACAAGGCAAGACGGCAAATGATTACTATACAGAGGCGCAACAATTATACAACAGTGGTGACATTATCGATGCGATCAATACCCTTGGCACTGCAAATAGTTGCTTGTCTCCGTCCAAAGGTCTTTTCATGTATAAAAATGAAGGAGCAATACGCGATTTTACAGAGAAGGTTGGCAAGGAAGCCAATGAAAAATACCCACTTCCATATATATTAGGTACAGTAAAAACAAAACCTCAGATATTCAGCATCCACTACCAGTTGGCACAGGAAGGAATGGTACCGGTGGTCATGTATCAAACCACTATCAATCTGAAGGATACAACATCACTGAAAAAAGAAAATGAGGAGGTACAGAAAGCTGTTGGCGCCGTATATACCGGCATGACCCGTAACAACAAATACATTATGTACAGTGCCTATAACGAAAAACCTGAGCAAGGCAAAAACGGAGATCACATGGGCTTCGTACAAAAAATAAACAACTAACACAAGAACACTACTGTCAAATAAAGAATGATGACAAAAAAAATAGCATTTCCCATACTCTTAGTGATTTACTGCTCTTCCCTCAGCTTTGCCCAAAACTTGAATAGGGCTAAGATGGACAGTCTTTTCTCAACCCTTGCCGAAAACAAAAAAGCAATGGGGAGTATTGCTATATCTAAAAGCAAAAAACTGCAATACAGCAAAGCTATTGGGTATACTGCAATGGCAGATGGCAAATGGATGTTTGCCAATACCGAGACCAAATATCGCATAGGGTCTATCACCAAAATGTTTACAGCAGTAATAATACTACAACTTATAGAAGAGCACAAACTGGAGCTTACAACCACCGTTGATAAGTTGTTCACAGGCATACCGAATGGCAAAAAAATAACGATAGCCTATCTGTTGGGCCACAGAAGTGGTTTGCATAATTTCACGAATGACAGCACCTATACTAAGTGGATGAATAAGCCCAAGACAAAAATGGAGATGCTGAGAATTATAGCTAATGGAGGAAAATTCGATTCATACCCTGGCATCAAGGCACAATATAGCAACGCAAATTACGTTCTATTGGGCTTTATAATCGAGCAGGTATGCAAGAAGTCATATAGTTTAGTACTGCATGAGCGAATTATATCAAAACTAAAACTGAAGAATACTTACTACGGCGGCCCTATTGCTCCTGAGAAAAATGAATGTCGATCATATGATTACATCAATGATTGGCAAGCCACTGCGGAAACCGACATGAGCATACCAGGTGGTGCAGGTGCTATAGTGTCTACTCCATCTGATCTTATTCAGTTCATTGAAGCATTATTTACAGGAAAACTGGTGAATGAAAAGAGCCTGCTAAATATGACAACAATGGTTGACGGTTACGGTATGGGCATGTTCCAGTTCCCGTTTGGTAATCGTAAGGCATATGGCCATACCGGCGGCATTGATGGCTTCCATTCTATGCTAGCTTATTTCCCTGATGACAGTTTAGCCATTGCTTATTGCAGCAACGGAGAGGTATATGGGCTCAATGATATAATGCTTGGTGCATTAAATATCTATTATGGTATTGACTACAATATCCCCACTTTCAAAGCGATAGCACTCAAAAGCGAAGACCTGGATAAATACACAGGCATATACTCCAGCAGCCAAATACCTTTAAAGATAACCATCACTAAAGATAAGAATGCGTTAGTGGCCCAGGCTACAGGCCAGCCTACATTCCCGCTTACAGCTACCGATACCGACAAGTTCTCTTTCGAACAGGCTGGAGTTATTATCGAGTTCGATGTCAGCAAACAACAAATGACGTTGATGCAGGGAGGAGGTAAGTACTTGTTCACAAAAGAAAAATAATCATGGCAATACATACAGTATTAGGCGCAGGCGGGGCAATCAGTAATGAATTGGTGCCGGTATTACTTAAAAATAATGTTCAGGTCAGACTAGTATCGCGTAATCCTAAGCCATCGGGTAATTCCTTTGCCGCAGATATCACAGACTATCAGCAAACGTTGAATGCAGTAAAAGGCTCAGCTGTGGTTTACCTGCTTGTTGGCCTTGCATACGACATTAAGGTATGGCAAAAGCAATGGCCAAAGATCATGACCAATGTGATCAATGCCTGCAAAGAAACAGGCGCAAAACTGATCTTCTTTGACAATGTATATATGTATGGCAAAGTAAATGGAACAATGACCGAGGAAACTCCTGTCAACCCATGCAGCAAAAAGGGAGAACTGCGTGCAACAATAGCCGCACAATTAATGAACGAAGCCAATAATGGTTCTATAAAAGCTCTTATCGCACGTAGTGCAGATTTTTATGGCCCTCATGGCGATAAAACAAGTGTACCAAACATGCTGATATTTGCCAACCTTGCAAAAAAGAAATCTCCGCAATGGTTAGTGAATGCAGAGTTACCACACTCCTTTACATTTATACCTGATGCTGCCCGCGCATTGTATATGCTGGCAAACGATGATACTGCCTGGGGCAAAGTATGGCATCTGCCTACTACAGCCCCGGCACTTACTGGAAAGCAGTTTATAACTTTGGCTGCAGACGCTATGGATCGCCCGTATGGCTGCTTTGTGCTACCTAAACTGATGCTCCGCCTGGCCGGCCTGTTCGATAAAACCATAAAGGAATCCTACGAAATGCTATATCAGAGCGACTCCCCCTACATATTCAGCTCTGCAAAGTTCGAAAAACACTTCAACGTTTCACCCACATCATATAAAGAAGGCATAAAAATAACTGCAGCACAATACAGGAAGTAATTAATCTGATAAATAAAATTATTTTTACTACTCCTTCAACATTTGGCCAATGAACCAAAAGAACAGATTATTGGACCCTTCCTTATGGCTACTCATTGGCATCAATGGTTACCTTATCTATTATTACTATCAAAACCCCGGAATATTTACTACACTAATATGGATATATTGGTGCCAGAGCGTAATGCTTGGATTATTTAATGCTTTGGATATGTTAACCAGTCCTAAGCAAAAAATACCAGTTACTATCAACGATAAGCCCTTGGATGATAATTTCCCAGTTCAACGAGCAGGAGCTTTATTTTTCCTTTTTCATTATGGTTTCTTTCACGTGGGTTACATGATCTTTATATTCACAATGAAGCGTACGGGTCCTTTTGATATAGAACTATTCAAAGGGTGTCTTATCGCTTTCCTCATTGGCCAGATCATAACATTTATTCAACATAAAATTAACCAGAAAAAGAACCCGATAAGCATAGGCAAAATGTTTTTCACGCCATACATCCGTATCATCCCAATGCACCTTACCATTCTCATTCCGAATTTTCTACCGGTAAGCAATATGGGCGTATTCGTAATACTCAAAACCTTCAGTGACGTCGTTATGTACCTTGTAACTACCCCATCGGGCAAAAGCAGGGAAACTGATGAAGTACTTCTAACTACCCAGCAGGGATTGAATTAATAAATTGATATGCTTATTAAAACAGAACACTTTACATTATATTTGGAAGACAGATCATAAATACATATTTTTTAAAAAAGTAAATCACACATCATGGCGGATACAACTTCAAAACC
>CAYZKL010000044.1:0-7608 GCA_964478855.1 uncultured Flavipsychrobacter sp. | reverse complement strand
AGACATTGAGATATCAAGGTCTACAGTACTAAAGCCTATTGCTGAAATTGCTGCAAAGATCGGGATAAACCCTGACGATATTATTCCTTATGGCAAATACAAGGCAAAGGTGCCACTAAGCTATCTTGATGAAGCTAAGATCGCAAAAAGCAATCTTATATTGGTTACTGCTATTACACCAAATAAAGCCGGTGTTGGTAAGACAGTTACAAGTGTGGCCACCTCACTCGGCCTTAATTATATAGGTAAGAAAGCAGCCGTAGCCTTAAGAGAACCTAGTCTTGGGCCTTGCTTTGGTATGAAGGGCGGCGCTGCCGGCGGAGGTTATTCACAAGTTCTTCCAATGGAGGATATCAATCTGCACTTCACCGGTGATTTTCACGCGATCACCTGTGCCAATAATATGATATCCGCATTGCTGGATAACTATCAATATCAGAACAGACATACAGACAAAGCACTGGAGCGTATAGTATGGCGTCGTGTTGCCGATGTTAACGATCGCTCACTTCGTAGTATAGTTACAGGTCTTGGCGGCAGCGCAAATGGGATCCCACAGGAAGCCGGTTTTGATATCACCCCTGCATCTGAGATAATGGCACTATTCTGTCTTGCAACAGATGTACTTGACCTACAGGCAAGAATAGAACGAATCGTATTAGGCTATACTACAGGCAAGCAGCCGTTTACGGTCAAAGACCTGGGTGTTGCAGAAGCAATAACTGTATTGCTAAAAGATGCACTCTTACCAAACCTTGTACAAACAACTGAACAAACAACTGCTTTCGTACATGGTGGACCTTTCGCCAATATAGCGCATGGCTGCAATACAGTACTTGCTACAAAGATGGCGATGAGTACAAATGACTATGTAGTTACCGAATCTGGATTTGGCAGTGACCTTGGAGCAGAGAAGTTCTTGGATATCAAATGTCGTCTTTCAGGCCTTCGTCCAAAAGCAACAATTATTGTTGTGACCACCGCGGCCCTGAAACTACATGGCGGTGTAGATGCCAAAGAGATCACAAAACCCAATATGGAGGCACTGATAGCCGGCCTTCCTAACCTTCAAAGGCATGTGCAGAACATGAAGAACTTTGGACAAAGCGTAATAGTATCATTCAATAAGTTCAAACATGATACAGATGAAGAAGTAGCCCACCTGGAAAACTTCTGCGAACAGCAAGGTGTGGTATTTGCAATAAATAATGGATTTACCAAGGGTGGAGAAGGTGCTGCCGACCTTGCAAGAAAGGTGGTAAACATTATTGAGAATAACCCTTCGAAAGATATCAACTTCACTTATGATCTTGAAGACCATATTAAAGTGAAAATAGAAAAGATCGCTAAAAAAATATATCGTGCTGGTGATGTCGTATTCAACGGCAGTGCCTTTAGTAAGCTGAAACAGTTTGAAGCAAATGGCTGGGGCAACCTGCCAGTGTGTATTGCCAAAACACAATACTCTTTCTCTGACGATGAAAAGAAAATATGTGCTCCTGAAGGCTTTACACTTAACATCCGCGACTTGGTGATCAATGCCGGTGCAGGATTTATAGTTGCAGTTGCCGGTGAGATCATGCGTATGCCAGGGCTGCCAAAAGATCCTCAGGCCTTACACATCAAATTGGTGAACGGCGAGATCGAAGGATTGAGCTAATAAATATTATCATTAAAGTAATGAGCCCGTATCAGATGATACGGGCTCATTACTTTAATATCAATTTACACTATTGTTGGTGCTTCTTCAATTTCAGTATCACCATTTTTGACGTTGGCGTATTGCTTTTATCAGCGGTGCTGTTTATTGGTACAAGCACATTAGTCTCAGGAAAGTATGTAGCCGTGCATTGCTCAGGAATACTGTAAGCCACTATTATGAATTTACGGGCCACACGCTCAACACCATCGTGATAATTATAGAGATCAACAATATCACCAGCCACAAACCCTAACCTTTTGATATCGGCAGCATTCATAAATATCACCCGTCGTTCATTATACACACCACGATAACGATCGTGCAGACCATATATGGTCGTGTTGAACTGATCATGCGTACGTATCGTCATCATCATCAGTTCATCTTCAGCAAGCTTGGGAACAGTAATGTCAGCGGCATTGAAATTTGCTTTGCCATTAAGCGTATTAAACTTACCATTCCTGGCACCATTAGGCAAGTAGAACCCTCCTAAAACTCTTACCTTCTGATTGTAGTTCTCAAAACCGGGAATGACAAGTTCTATATCATTCCTGATAAAATCATAGTCTTCTTCATAAAGTGACCAGTTCACTTTAGACCTATTGCCGAGTGTGGCTTTAGCAATGCCGCAAACGATCATAGGCTCACTCTTCAACTGCTGGGAAACCGGTGTAAGTCCACCCTTTGACATTTGTACCACACCCATCGAGTTCTCGCAGGTAACAAATTGTGGTTTGCCATTGATCTCATCCTTGTCACTCCGCCCAAAGCAAGGCAGGATCAAAGCTTCTTTACCATGTACCAAGTGGCTCCTGTTCAATTTGGTAGATATCTGCACTGTAAGGCTGCAATTACGAAGCGCCGCAGCTGTATATAACGTATCAGGAGTAGCGGATAAGAAGTTGCCACCCATTGCAATGAACACCTTCGCCTTACCTTGCTTCATCGCATGTATACAATCAACCACATCATATCCATGTGCTCTTGGAGGCTCGAATGAGTACACTTGCTGCAGTTTATCAAGCAGCATTTTTGATGGCTTCTCATAAATACCCATTGTCCTGTCACCCTGCACATTGCTATGCCCGCGTACGGGACATGATCCTGCTCCAGGCTTACCTATGCTGCCTTTTAGCAACAATAGGTTTACAACTTCTTTTATTGTATCAACAGCATTCTTATGTTGCGTAAGCCCCATAGCCCAACATGCAATTATCTTATTCTTATGCTTCAGTATATCAGCAACGTCACGCACCTGCTGCATCGGTATACCTGCAATATCAGCCAGTTCGCTTGCCTTGTACTTCTCCAGGTTTGCAATATAGTCTGCATAGCCAGCTGTATTAGTCTCGATAAATTTATGATCGAATACAGTGCCCGGGGCTTTCTTCTCTTCTTCAAGCAGCAATAACGATATCGCTTTGAGCAAAGCCATATCTCCATTCAGTTTCACCTGCATGAAAATATCGGTAAGCTTGGATTTAATGCCCATTATCCCATTAAGATGCTGGGGATTGTTAAAACCTATCAGCCCGGTCTCCGGTAACGGATTTATGGAAATTATTTGTGCACCATTAGCTTTCGCCTTTTGTAATGCAGATAGCATTCTCGGGTGGTTAGTGCCGGGATTCTGGCCAATCACTAATATTACTTCCGCTTCATAAAAATCTTCAAGTGTTACTGAGCCCTTCCCTATTCCTAATGATTCATTCAATGCTACCCCACTCGACTCATGACACATATTAGAGCAGTCTGGCAGGTTGTTCGTTCCATATTCACGTACAAATAACTGGTACAAAAATGCAGCCTCATTGCTGGTTCTTCCTGATGTATAGAAAACACCTTCATCAGGGGTTATATTATTAAGATGAGCTCCTATTTTATTAAATGCATCTTCCCAACTTATTGGCTGATAATGTGTTGCCCCTTCCGGCAGGTACATGGGCTCCGCAACCCTTCCTTTCTTACCAATCTCATAGTCAGTAAGAGCCGCCAGGTCTGCTACAGAATTACGTGCAAAAAAATCGGCAGACAACTTTTTAGTTGTAGCCTCTTCTGCAATAGCTTTTGCACCGTTCTCACAGTATTCAGCTATGCTTGATCGTTCTCCATCCGGATCCGGCCATGCACACCCAGGACAATCGTAGCCATCCTTTTGGTTAAGGGTCAGCAAGGCCTTCATACCTCTCATCACACCCATTTCACCAAATACGTGCTGTGCACTAGACACCACCGCAGACATGCCTGCTGCAACCTTTTTAGGTTCAGTCAGTTTAATATTCGATAACTGTTCCGGGTTTTCCGGATTGGGTATTTTCGTTTCTTTATCTGCCATTTTCCTGAATAAATACTTCTATACAAAGATATACATTGTCCATCTAATACAAAAGCTCCACCGATGTAGTGGAGCTTTTGCTATTGAAATTTATTTACTCTGTATTTTATCTGAGCAATGTTATATTACCCTGGTGATGTTCCTTCTGGCCATCTTTGAACGTGGCATCGATGATGAACACATACACTCCCTCAGGTTGTGGCACACCATTCAACTTACCATCCCAGCCGCGGCCTTCTGTACCATTCGTCTTGAAGATCAGCTGACCCCAACGATTGTAGATATCCATCCTGAAAGAGGTCAACCCTCTTGTCAGCATATCCCTCGGGAAGAAGTAGTCATTAACTCCATCACCATTCGGGGAGAACACGTTCGGAAGGCTGATATAACAGTCATTAGCCACATTTACTGTATCCGTTGCAGTACAACCATTGATCGTTACTACTGTATAGTAAACACCAGGCTCTGTTACCGTGATCGTAGGACCAACCTCGCCTGTGCTCCATTTCCATCTCGCATTACCCGCCGATACATTCGTAAGATCGGTAAGGATGATCGCTTCACCGCCAGGACAGATAGTCGTATCAAGACCAAGATTGATAGATGGTGAAGGATAAATAGTGATCGCTTTCGATACAGCTACCTGGGGACATACATTATATAATGTAGTAGCAGTTACTGTATAGGTTCCTATACCATCAAATGAATGAGAAATAGGATTGACGTTCTTCGTAGTATCTCCATATCCAAAATACCAGTAGATGCCTGTGTTATCAGCTCCGGTATTGCTCGCATTGAACGTGATCGTATTACCACGGCAGATGACACTGTCTGTAGTGATCAGGATCGGTTCAGGCTTGTAATGTACATTCACTGTGATCGCTGAACGCTTGCCTTCACAACCGCTTGCTGATATCTCTGATACATACCATGTTGTGATCGCAGGTTTTGATGTTGATGGTACAGGTGCTACTGCACTGCCTGTGCCCCCTGTAGCTGTAGTGTACCACAGCAGGCTACCGCCGGTGCCAAGGGCTGTAAGAGCCGGTGCCGCATCAAACTGGCAATAATCAAGGTTCACAACTTCAGGAGCTGGTGGCGTCTGGTTGATCACTACATCCGTTGTAGTTGTTCTCCAGCAACCATTCCACGTTACAATTACTGTATAAGTACCGTTTGCTGTTACCTGTACATTGCCAATGAACGGATCCTGCTCGTTAGAATAGAAACCGGAAGGACCATCCCACCAATACGAAGACGAGCCCGTAGTTGATGTACCATGTAATCTTAACGTATCGCCTGAACATAAAGTACTGTTGTTCGTGGCTACAGGAACAGGTAACTGCTGTATACGAACACGGATACTGTCTGTGGTATAACACCTGTTCCTGTCTGCTGTTACTGCATAATATCCATCATGGATCAGCAATGCAGGCGTTCTGCTTGTATTCTGAGATGGGGCCGTAAAGCCTGCAGGACCCGTCCAGTTCCATCCAACCCCTGCCATTGCAGTAGTTGCCGTCAGCTTGATCGTATCATTTTCACACACCACACTGTTGCTTGTCATTACAGGAGCATCAGGATGCGGTGGATCTGCAAGAATTATCGGGCCAAGGATCGTATCTACTGTACACCTTTGCGTAGCAACATGTATGTTCGTATAGACTCCCTCAGGAAGACCTGTTAAAAACACATATCCTGCAGGAGGGATCGTCACGATCTGAGTATCGGTATAGCTGACAACACCGGGAGTAAGTACTCCTCCTGAAAATTTATAAAGATCATACGAATCTACTATGCTCAAAGTATTGTAGAACGTATACACAATAGTATCCACTTCTCCGATGCGGAATGTACTGTCTGTAACACTGCGGATGATGATACGGCCATCCCTGCCCAGGCAGGTCGTAGGACTGTCAACATCAATGATCGCCATACGGCGTTTAGCAGGATGCTCTACAACAATACTAAGCGTATCAGCACATCCTGTAACATCATTAACTACAACAGTATATAAACCTGAGTCAAGATTGAATGCAGTATCTGTTGTCTGCACAGGAGCTGTTGACCATATATACGTATATGGCGGGGTACCACTCGTAGGCTGAACCCACGCTCGACCGTCTGAACCGCCATAGCACGTAACACTGTCATCAAAGATATTGGCCGTGATCTGGTTAATAGCATTATACCGGACCGTATCTGTAGCCGTACAGCCCTGGCTGTTGGTCACCACAACCGTATAGGTAGTAGAGGCCGTAGGGGCAACATAAATATCAGCACAGGTGCTGCACAGACCCGTAGATGGGGTCCATACATAGGTCAGTGGCGGTGGTGCAACATCGGTAGCTCCTGAATAAAAAGTAACAGGTGTACCGGCACACAACGTCGTATCATTAGACATGTTCAGACGAAGACGCGATGGAATAACTTCAGTGTACAACGTATCAGGACAACCAAAACCTACATAAGGTTCGATGATCACTGCAAATGTAGTAGCTACCGTAGGCATTACAATAGTAATGGTAGTCGTGCTACCATACAAGGTAGAGAACGTAAGTGAATCGAACCAGCGGTAGGACTGGAAGCCCGGAGGGGCATTAAGTGTTATAGAGTCCTGGTCGCATGCAACTGTATTGATAGCCCATAGACCACAGGAAAGATCAATATAACCATAACCGAAGTGACCACCATAACCACAATCACCACTGGCAAAGTCAATCGCTACGGTAGTACCGCCAAGGCCGGAAAGGTTGATACTACCCAACGCCCAGTCATGATAATAGGTAGAACCACCAGATGTAGATAATATGAAACCAGGCAATGTAGAGGTTGCCACATAGTTGAATTGCGCACATGGGATAGGAGCGCCTGTTGCTGAGTCATAAGCATTTACCTCGAAACGGGGCTGCTCTGTTGGAGTATGCGAAGGATCTTCTAATACTATCGAGTAGCGATAAAGTAAGCTATAATCTATTGTTCCTGTAGGAACAGGAATATAATAACGAGCCCTTTCTGCAAATCCACCATTTGTTGAGTTACCCAACTGAAGCGTATAAGCACCTGCTCCGGGAGGAACTACAGGGAATGCACCATAAAAATCTGTACCTGCACCTGTACGAAGAGTATGCTGCCCCACTACAGGAGCAGGGCCCGTAGGTGTAGTCAAGGGGCAACATGTTCCTACATAATAATTCCAGAATGCATAAGTACCCAACTCAAAATCGATATTGGGCGGACAGCTTACTCCCTGAGCTTTGGTTTGGAAAGATAAACCACTCAGCAAGAGTGCGACTATAAGTACAAGTTTGCGGTTCATAAATTCAGGTCTTAATATGTTGTTAGCAAGGTAAATATAAGTGCAAATAATTAAGATAATAAAATTATATCGAAAAAAAATAACAAATTCATTAAAAAAGACATCTTCATAAATGATTTGGTTGGGCAAAATAAAAAAAAAACTCCGCTAAAGTTAGCGGAGTTATAAACATTTTATTTTTATTTACTATCTAAGTAAAGTTATATTACCCTGGTGATGTTCCTTCTGGCCATCTTTGAACGTGGCATCGAT
>CAYZKL010000043.1:28380-29858 GCA_964478855.1 uncultured Flavipsychrobacter sp. | reverse complement strand
GACAAACGTTCTCACAAGGAGCATTGTCGCAATGCTGGCAAAGCATAGGCTGGAAAATGGTCTGTATCGTATCAGGATTATCTGCTTTACCGCTGAAGTAACGGTCGATACGCAACCAATGCATCTCGTGATTCTTCAGTACGTGCTCTTTACCTACTACTGAAATGTTATTCTCTGCCTGGCAACCGATAACGCAAGCTCCGCAACCGAAGCAGGTGTTAAGGTCGATAGACATACCCCACTTGATACCTTCATATGGATAGTTAGGGTACAAGGTACCGTTCTCACGATAGCCTTCTTCCTTCTCCGCATCCATTATTTTAGCTTCCTTACCTTCTTCTATCCATGGTACTGCTGCAAACTCTGCAACTTCAGTTCCACGCTCTTTCAGAAGTACTTTAGGATCTTCCGTAAATTCTTCAAGTGTATATTCATGGATCACAGGGCGCGCTTCATAGCTGTTGTGCGTCTGTGTGATCGCGATATCGTACTGCTGTTCTGTTTTAGTGATGGTTACATCAGAATGAGATTCGAATGTAGTACCATTGAACGTCATGAACGGATAAGCGTTCTTACCGCCTTTCGTATCATCGCTCGCTGCTGCACGACCTACTTGCTTATCGCGGCCAAAGCCTACTGCAAGCGCAACAACATCATTGTGCATACCCGGCACTACCACTACTGGCAGATTCAAAGTATAACCATTTGCACCCTTAACTGTAACAACGCGTTTTTTGCTTTCTACTTCTGTGAAACCTGTCAGTTCTGCATCAAGCTCTTTAGCACGCTTAGGTGATACACACAGGTAGTTATCCCATGTTGCTTTAGTTATCGGATCAGGCATTTCCAGCAACCATGGGTTGTTACTCCATGCGCCACCGTGACCTATTGCTACCTTTTGGTAAACAACAAGCTCAACAGCACTGCCCGGTTTGCGGCCTTGTATATTTGCAACTGCTTCTGCAGCATTACCTGCGTAAGTAGCACCACCTATAGCCATTTCACCTGCAGGCTCTACTACACCGTCTTGTAATGCTTTGTCAAATGCAGCCTGGCTACCCAGTTTCTGCATCCAGTAAGCTTTCCAAAGATCGCCGTAAGTCTGTGTTGCACCTGCCCATGTAAGCAGTGAATCCTGGTATGCACGTGTTTTGAACAACGGCGCAATACCCGGCTGTATCAAACTGAAATAGTTAGGCTTTGGTTCTGCATCGCCCCAGCTTTCCAGGTAGTTATGGTCAGGAATTATGTATTTACATTTCTGAGCTGTCTCATCCATGCGTTCTGCAAAAGAAACGGTCAATGGAACTTTAGCGAGTGCTGCAGCAAATTTCTTTCCGTCAAAGTATTCGTAAACAGGGTTTACATTGTGCAATATCACGGTACCTACCTGGCCACCTTCCATTGCCGCAACGAAGTCAACAACTTCCTTGTCGATTCCCTGCGCTATGAACTCGGCGTGGAGATCGAGAAGCAGC
>CAYZKL010000043.1:25247-28370 GCA_964478855.1 uncultured Flavipsychrobacter sp. | reverse complement strand
GGTAGTAGTCCAGTTAACAGTAGTACCGTTAGCACCTATTTTATCATTGATCGCATTAATTACAGTTTGTAAAGCAACATCGTTGCCACCGCATACTACAAGGCCGTTACCTTTCTTAAGGTCGGCAGCAGCACGCACCACTAATTCATTCAGCGCCTTGCTGCTCAGAGCTGGCTGTGTGCCATTCACTATTGCATTGTATAACGCTACTGCTACCTGCGCCTTTTCTGATGGCTTACATGTAGCACGGTGATCCGCAGCAGCACCAGTGATGGTCTGTGTAGGCTCAACCTGATAGTGACGAGATAATTTCATGCTCTTTGCACTGATCTTACGACCCTGTGCATAACCTCTTGAGAATTCAGCAGGAGCCAGCCATGTACCCAGGAAATCGGCACCGATGCTGAAAATAGTATTTGCTTTATCGAAATGATAAGTAGGCAATGTGCGCTTACCATAACAAGCTTCGTTGGCCTGCAGCATACCTGAATAAGAGATGGCATCAAATACCACATGCTTTACATTCGGATATTTTGCGAGGAACTGTGTAATAACTTCTTTTGAAGTAGGGCTGAGCAATGAACTTGTAACCAGGTAACCCGGTTTTGCAGCGATGCCTTCTTTTACGATACGGTCAATTGCATCAAAAGTGGCTTCTTTACCATCAGCATACGGATGACGGATACGCGCTTTATCATACAGATTCAATACTGATGCCTGTACACGTGCGGTAGTACCGCCTTTGGTAACAGACGACAGTTCATTACCTTCTACTTTTATCGGACGGCCATCCCTTGTTTTGATGATAACAGGGCAATAGTCGCCACCATCTACAAAAGTAGATGCGTAATAGTTAGGTACGCCCGGTGTGATATCCTCTGGCTTAATAGCATAAGGGATAGCTTTACGTACAGGCATTTCGCAGCTTGCTACCAGCGTAGCCGCAACCGTACTAAAACCCAGGAATTTTAAAAAATCGCGACGGGGAGTAGTTGCGCTGAACATGCTATCGCTCAGATCAAACGGCAACTCTTCTTTAAACTCATTCTCCACTACTTCCTTACCGGTAGTAATGTTATTGAGATCTTCAAGGCCCGACCAATATTGTTTTTGACTCATAAAGCAAATTCAAAATTCAAAATTCAAAAAAATACAAAAACTTCACTTCTTTATCCCCTGGAGGATGTTTGGGGTATTAATAGTGGCATTTCTGACACTCAGTACCGCCCATATCAGCTTCTGTTACACCTGTACGTTTGCCGGATTTCAGCTCGTCATGGTATTTTTCAAAAATGCTGTAGTAATTGTTGTTTGCGAACTGCACCTCTGTCTGGCGGTGGCAGTTGATACACCAGCCCATAGACAATGGAGAGAACTGGTAAACCTCATCCATATCCTGCACAGCACCGTGGCAGCTCTGGCACTGTACTTTACCTACTTTCACGTGCTGTGAGTGGTTGAAGTAAACGTGATCAGGCAGGTTGTGTATTTTAACCCACTGTATCGGTGTCGCTAGGATGTTTCCTTTAGCATCGCGGTTGTAATCCTTCTTGGCCGGATCCCATCCTGCGTACCTGTACAGCATTTGTATCTGCTCAGTACCGTTTATCTTTTTGCCTTCTGCCGTTACAAGCGGGTGCTCTGCATCGCCGGTGTAAGAATTGATCTGTTTGTGACAGTTCATACACACGTTAGATGAAGGGATCATTGCCTGGCGGCTCTTTTCAGCACCAGCGTGACAATAAAGACAGTTGATCTGGTTGATACCGGCATGTACTTTATGCGAGTAGAATATTGGTTGCAGTGGTTGATAGTTTTGCTGGCGGCCTTCGTTTACAGCGCCGTTAACCAGCCAGTAGCCGGCCATGATGAACAATACAATTGCAGAAACAGCTATTACCAGTTTGTTGCGGTAGATAGGAATTTCCTTTTCGTTTGGTATGCCTTCTTTTTCGTTTGAAGCGCGGCGCAGGCCCATGTT
This sequence comes from uncultured Flavipsychrobacter sp., assembly GCA_964478855.1. Classification (GTDB taxonomy): domain Bacteria; phylum Bacteroidota; class Bacteroidia; order Chitinophagales; family Chitinophagaceae; genus Nemorincola. Next base: position 26,389 of record CAYZKL010000043.1, on the reverse strand, counting down.
TGCGCGCCACATGATAACAACAAGAACTAAAAGAGATAATGTGATAACAGTGTATAACCAGCCATTGCTGTCAGCAGGAGCACTGCCACCGGCAGGAGCACCAGCCGGAGCGGCTGCAACAGGAGCCTTGTATTCATTTGCATATTTCAGGATGGCATCTATTTCCTCGGTAGTTAACTGAGGGAACGCAGTCATTGCTGTTTTGTTGTACTTATTGAAGATAGCAACAGCGGTAGGATCACCGGCAGCTATCAGCTTTGCTGAATTATGGATCCAGTCATAGCCCCATTCCTTACTAGGGAAGGTTTTGTCAATGTTCTGCAGTGCAGGACCTGTTGCATCCTTCAACGGATTGTGGCAGGATGCACAGTTTGACATGAATAGCGCTTTCCCATCGGGAGCTGCTGTTGCTGTAACGTTGCATAAAAGCAAGGCAATCAAAAACGTAAATATGCTTCGCGAGCACATTCTAAACAGTGGCATAAATGATTCTGGCACAGGAATATATTTGAAAATTAACTTTCCTTTATATAAAAGCGAGGCAAAACTACAACACAATCCCGAAAATCTATACACATTTTTTAAAAAAATTTTTCCAGTACTGGCGCGGGTTTCAGCCGATTTTTTGTTATGAATTTATTTCTAATGTCATTTTTTTGTCACGCAGAAAAGACCCTCAAAGTGGCATATAAGGTTCAGATTCAACAAAAAAAATTCCTGTTTTACTAAATAAAGTTCCTGTTTGTATAAGCCCCGCGGGCATTTTGCATCGGATATTTGCGCCGTTTTCGGCACATATAAGCAATACTGTTATTTAAATGCTTCCTGTTCTACCTCCGTCAACCGGGATAGATGTGCCGTTGACATAGGCCGCTGCCGGGCTGGCCAGGAAGGCTACCATTGCCGCGATCTCCTCAGGCAGGCCAAAACGGCGTGCAGGTACTTCGTCCATCATCTCTTTTTCCACTTCCTCCCTGCTTTTTCCTGTTTTGGCTGATTTGTTATTGAGTATAGTTTCCAGGCGCTCTGTAGATGTAGCACCGGGTAACACATTATTTACCGTAATTCCGAACTGGCCCAGTTCATTGGCCATCGTCTTAGCCCAGGATGCTACCGCACCACGTATGGTGTTGGATACACCA
>CAYZKL010000043.1:21950-25237 GCA_964478855.1 uncultured Flavipsychrobacter sp. | reverse complement strand
TTTTACTGATGTGGATATGATATTGATGATACGCCCGAAACCTGCTGCCTTCATACCGTCGGTAACCAGGCTACTGATAATATGATTGCAGATAAGGTGCTGCTGAAATGCCTGTATAAATTCTTCGGGTTTTGCTTTAGTAACAGGGCCGCCTGCTGGGCCACCGCTGTTATTGATCAGTATGTGTACTGCGTTAGTTGCCGTGAAAGCCGCAACTACGGTCTGCACCTGCGCGGGATCAGCATAGTCTGCCGCCAGGTAGCCGTGCTGTTGCCCTTTCGGAGTACCCAGTGTACCTACTGCTGCTTTTAGTTTTTCTTCGTTCCTTGATAGTAGTATGCAGCGCGCTCCAAGGTTGGCCAGTGCCTGTGCTGATGCGAGGCCAATACCCTGTGTACTTCCGCCGATCAGTGCCGTTTTTCCTGTTAGGTCTAATGATAACATCATGATGCGCCAAAAGTAAAACAGTAAAAAGTAAAAAGAGCAGATACTTTTCATTCCGGCAAAAAAAACGGCTGCCCGAGGGCAGCCGTTTCCGTTCTTTATCAGTTATTATTTATTGCTTAACAACTTTCAGATTATGTGATGGCACATCTGCACCTGATACACGGATGCTGTACATACCTGCAGCAAGCCTGCTCATATCTACATCAAGATTCTGAGTACCCGGAGCATACTGGTAAGTACGTTCTACCATACCATTCATGTTTACGATAGTTACTACAACGTTGCTCCTTGAGATCTGGTTCAGCACAATGTGCATATTAGATGCTACAGGGTTTGGATATACCAGCAGGTTGTTGAAATTATTAGTAACATTAGCAACTGCTGTAGTTGATGGATTGGTCCTCCTTAAGGTTACATCTTTTACCGGTGTACCTGAACCCACACGGCCTACAGTTGTTGGTGTAGTAGCAGTTCCTTTGTGATAAGCGGTAAGCATACCTGTCATATCATACAGTACAGAGAAGTTCTGTTGTGCACTGCTATCACCTTCATAGTTAGTGACCATATAACCAACGTTAGCATCAGCTGCTGCATCAAATGCGATGTTCATATGCGCATTATAATAAGTGCTGTTAACAAATAGCAGTGAAAGCATAGAAGTAAGGCTTGCAGCTGTATTCACATAACCGCTTGAACCATTACCGAAACCAGCCATAGTATTATTGCGATTGAACATAAGAATCGCACCGGTATTGTTATCAAAACCAAACATCTGCGTAGCAGTATCACCATTGAAACCGGTAAATGCTATTGAAGATACATTGGCAGATGCACCGAAGTTCACATCGCCTGTTATAAAGTTAACTGCAGTATCTGTTGCTGCGATAGCACCTGTTGCTGCATCGATCTGTGCATTGATACTACCGTTGTTACCCATTACACGTATGCGGTTTGCAAGCGTAGGTACAAAACGGAAACCAGCATTGATACGGTTGCCTGAACCATCATCAGAACCAAGGTTGAGAGAGAATGGTGTACTGTTCACAGCAGATACATTACCTGTAGCTGAATCGATAAGATACAACTGGTAGGTCTGAGTACCTGAGTTATAACCAAGACCGTAAAGGGTACCTGTAGATGAATAGTCTATGGCAACCATCGACTGGCCTGTAGTAACACCATTCAACCTTACAACACGACGGATATTGTTAGGATTAGCTGCATCAAACCAAACCAGGTTACGAAGGTTAAATGACAACCCTGTAAGTAAATGACCGCTGACAGCAGTTGTAGTATCACGAGTGGTCTGTAAAGCAATATCACGGACATTCAATGATCCGCTACCAATAGCACCCAAGTCTACCAGGAGACCACCAACACCGCTCATATTATACCTGTAAAGGTGAGCACCTGACAGCAGCGTACTACCTGTAAGGTAGATAGCGTTATTATGTGTCATAGTATCATACCATGTATCCATACCGATGCTGCCACCTGTAGTAAAGATCACACCAGTAGTAACGCCGATAGAATGAGCAAGGTTTGATGTGTTATTAAAACCATTGCTGAATTTACCTTCGTCAAACTTTACCAATACATTGTTTGCAGCATCATAACCTACTTCTGTAGTAGCGTCAGCACCATAAAAACTGTTGGTAAATGCTGTACCTGAAATAACAGTACCACCTGAATAAAGATCACCGGTAGCATAAGATATGCCACTGGTTCCTGTAGTCATAATAGAACCGTTATCTGCATTCATTACATAGTTATTACCGTTGCGGCCAACTATGCGGATCTGGTTATCAACTGTTGATACGAAGTCAAGCGCTACATTGTTAGTACCGCCGAGGTTCATACTAGCCAGCGTACCTGTAACTGCTGTAGCAGTGTAGGTAGTACCTGAACCTGTTATAGTGTACAACTCACCCATAAGGGCAACTGAATCATAGCCTAATGCATACAAGCGTCCGTTAGACGGGCGCACATCGATTCCTGCCAATACCTGGCCACTTGCTATTCCGGATACACTATAAGGACCGCTGATTGAAGACGGAGAGCTTACATTGCTCATTGTAAAGATGGCATTCGCGCTTGTAATGCCATAAAGCGTTGTCTGAGCTTTCGAGGCTGGGGAAAGTAATATTCCCAATGCCGTTGCTGCTGTGAGTAATTGAATTTTCATGTTTTTCGATTTAAAAGTGATGAACTGTTTATGAACTTATTTCACTCACTTATTCAAAAAACTATGCCATAGCTACGCAACTGTTTGTTAAACAAACTGTTCGGCTTACAGCCGAAAACATAACTGGCCGTATTTACAATAAACTATAAACCGTATTACTTTCAAATTATAAACAGTCTTCAATTATTAGTGGGTGTATATGGGGCAGAGTCACAACGGGATGTAAAATTTGCCCCAAATGCAATATCGAGGGTTAAAAATGAGTTATCTTGCAGTAAATGTATCTTATGAAAAAGTATCTCGCATCCATATTTGTACTTATTGTATCAGCCACTTCGCTTTTTGCTCAGGATATGCCTCAAAAAAGGAAAAGCCCCCATGATACTGCCGTAAGCAGCAATATTACAGTAACGTATGGCAGACCATATAAGAACGGGCGTGAGATATTTGGCAGCCTGGAGTCTTATGGCGAGATCTGGCGCACAGGGGCAGATGAGGCAACCGAGATCACAATAAAAAAAGATTGTAAAATTGGCGATAAAGAGCTGAAGGCAGGTACTTATACCCTGTACACAATACCCGGCAAAACCATGTGGACCATCATATTCAATAGCGAATTGAAACAATGGGGCGCATACAACTACGATAAGATAAA
>CAYZKL010000043.1:0-21940 GCA_964478855.1 uncultured Flavipsychrobacter sp. | reverse complement strand
AAGGATGTACTCAGAACATCTGTTGAGCCTAAGCACCTTATCAAGGTGGTAGAGCAGCTAACCATTGATGCAGAGAAGAATGGCATCAAAATCAAATGGGATCATACTAGCGTAACTGTACCTATGAAATTCTGACCCTCTTAGAAAAAGAAGGTACAAACTATTACGGCAGTGATCACACAGATGAGGTCCAGCAACAACATGGTGCTGAGTGTGTAGCGTGTGTTCTTGATCTTCACGCTGCCAAAGTACACCGCTATTACATAGAAGGTAGTTTCTGCCGAGCATTGGAACACACTGGAAAGCCTTCCCGTAAGTGAGTCAACACCATAGGTTTGCATAGAGTCGATCATGAACCCGCGGGAACCGCTGGAACTGAACGGCCTCAGAATAGCTACAGGTAGTGCATCTACGATCTCTTTATTGATATGTATGGCCAGGAAAGCCTTGGAAAGTAGTCCTGAAACGATCTCGAACACGCCACTGTTCCTGAATAATGAAATGGCAACCAGCATCCCCAGTATGTACGGAAACACGGTAATACCTGTGTTAAGCCCCGACGAAACACCATCTACAAACGAAGAAAATACATTCTTATCATTAGCGGTGAATGACTTTTCATGCAGGAATGCATATACAAGTATCATAAGGATGATCACCAGCAGAATCACGTTGGATATGTTATTGGTAAAATGGTTCTTCTCTACCAGGTTCAGCTTGGTGATGTAGAACATAAGCCCGGTGATAACACCTATAATACCACCAATAGCCAGCAGCAGCGTAGCGCTCCTGAAGTTTATTTTTTGCCTGATGCCTACCAATATCAGTGCGGCCAGCGTACCTACAAATGAGGTAATGATACAAGGCAGCATCACATCTGCCGGGTTATGGGCATTCTGTGCGGCACGGTATCCTATTATTGATGTTGGGATAAGGGTAAGCCCCGCAGCATGCAGGCATAAGAACATGATCTGCGGATTACTGGCCCGCTCTTTGTCCGGGTTCAGCTCCTGCAGGCTCTGCATGGCTTTAAGCCCGAAGGGCGTAGCAGCAGAATCAAGGCCCAGGAAGTTAGCAGCAAAGTTTAGCATCATATAAGAGATAGCAGGATGATTAGCAGGCACTTCAGGAAATACTTTGACAAATACCGGGCTAAGCAGCCTCGCCAGTTTCTCTGATGCCCCGGAATCTATAAGCAACTGCAGGATACCGCAAAAGAAGGACAGGTATGCGATCAATGGCAGAACAAGATCGAAAATGGTGTTCTTACAGGTGGGTAATATACCATCTGCGGCAAGCTTGCCCGATGTAACTCTTACTATATTATTGTCAACAGTATATACCGTATCTTTTTTTGCAGTGGCTCCTTTAACTACATACCTGTGATCCTTTGACGCTGCCAGGCTATCCCGGATATCTGCCGGAGCCTGTGCCAGGTACATTTCCTTCACCAGCAGCGCCTCATCTCTCTTGCCATTCACTATATGGTCTATGGAATAAGAAGACCCCATGGCCAGCGAGGCAAGTATATATACAACCGAAGACAGAATAATGACCAACCAGAACCTGCTGAGAACCATAGAGCAAATTTATTCTAAAGATTGAATATCCGCTTATTATTTCAGATTTATAGCTGTAGCCAAAAAAGAAGGCTGCCAATCGGCAGCCTTCACTATAAATACAAAGCTATTTTAGTTTTTTGCAGTATCCTCAACAGGGGTAGTAGTTGGTGCGGCAGTAGAATCAGACCCCATAGGCTGATCTGTACTGTTATCTACATCACCCATCATATCGTTCTTAGAGAACTCTACCAGCCATTTACCATCCTTTTTTATCATTGCTAACTTTTGCTCTTTAGCATCCTCTTCTGAAGTGGTATAGGTAACCGTTGCTTTATCTCCTTCTTCTTTCACATCCTTTATCGTTACCTGTATCTTCTTCATTTCCTGCTTGCTGGAATCGGCAAGGCTCCTTGTCAGTTCCTGGAAAGTATTCACAAGGCCCTTGGTCTCATCCGTAGATACTTTTTTTGCTTCCTCATAATCCATATGGTAAAAGCTGGTGAGCCACTTATCGGCCACATCTTTAGGATTATTTTTATTACAGCTTACCATGAATAATGCCGCAAAAACAACGGCTGACAAAGAATAAAACAGTTTTTTCATATTTAATATTTAGAAGGCGCAAAGGTATTACTTATATCTTGTTTGCCAAATGATATGTGCATGTTCATTAAGGAACAGATCATCCACCCCTACAAAATCATGCCCATACTCTGCGGACCTCCGGATATACAGGCTGTCATGCATTATGTTGTTTACTGCTTTGTATATAAACTCCGTACAATACAGTTTATCATCTGTTGCCAGGTCAAATTTCATATCAAACAACGGCCGTGCATGGTAATAGCTATCCACAGTTTTTCTCAGTAGTTCTATTTTGTCTGCGCTATAGTCATACCCTATCAGTGCAATCCCACTATTATGCTTCGGTGAAAAAAAGAATACGGCCGAGTCTCTTCTCAGCCGCTCATCAGGATTGTCTTCTCCCCCAATACTGTGATATACGAACGGGTAACCGTGTTCCATCATTACTATACCGCAGTGGGAATATGTTTTGTCTTTTCTGCCCATGTTGGCCAGCATATAGCTGTCTGCACCGTAGCCCCTGCGCAGCACCACCTGCCCGCTTTTCAGCATAGCTACTGCACTGTCCACCAAATGTTTATTGAACCGATCTGCCTGCTGTGCTGCTTCCTGGCTAACCACGGGAACCTCATCAGTACGCAATACCCTGGCTATCATTACAGCCAGCGGTGTTACCACGCAGGCTGTAACTAATATCATTTTCAGGGCCTTATTCATGCCTGCAGATTTAGTGCGGTATTATACGTTGAACCTGAAGTGCATTACATCGCCATCCTGTACCAGGTATTCTTTACCTTCTATGCGAAGCCTGCCATTCTCACGGCATGCAGCCTCACTTTTGTACTGGATAAAATCGTTGTAGGCAATCACTTCAGCCTTGATGAACCCTTTTTCGAAATCGGTATGTATAACGCTGGCAGCCTGTGGTGCCTTCCAGCCACGCTGTATGGTCCATGCACGCACTTCCTGCACACCCGCAGTAAAGTAGGTGGCAAGGTCCAGCAATTTGTATGCTCCACGTATCAGGCGGTTCAGGCCCGGCTCGGTAAGCCCATACTCAGAAAGGAACAGGTCTTTGTCATCCTGTGTTTCCATTTCAGATATCTGCCCCTCTATTGAGTTATTCATTATTACCACTTCAGATCCTTCTGCAGTTGCTACCTTCACCAATGCTTCAGAATATTTGTTTCCTGTAAGCAGTGCGGCTTCATCTACATTAGCTACATACAGCACAGGCTTGTCTGTAAGCAGGAAAATGTCTGCTATTGCGTCCCTGTCCTCGCCTTCCAGTTGCAGAGCACGTATGTTCTTTCCTTCAGAAAGGTGCTCCTTGCATTGCAGCAGAATCTCGTGCGCATGTTTTATTTTAGGGTCGCCGGCTTTTATCATCTTCTCCACGCGCTGTATCTTCTTCTCTACGCTGTCCAGGTCCTTCAGTTGCAGTTCTGTATCTATTATGTCCTTATCGCCTACAGGGTTTATTGCACCTTCATCACGCAGTATGTTCTCATCTTCAAAACAACGGATCACATGCACTATAGCATCTACTTCGCGGATATTGGCAAGGAACTTGTTACCAAGCCCTTCACCCTTACTTGCACCCTTTACCAGGCCGGCTATGTCCACAAATTCTATTGTAGTAGGCAGTATGCGTTGTGGCTGCACCAGTTCGGCAAGTTTAGTAAGGCGTTCGTCCGGCACATCTACCTGGCCTATATTCGGCTCTATGGTACAAAACCTGTAATTAGATGCCTGCGCTTTAGCGCTGTTGCTTACCGCGTTAAACAGGGTTGATTTTCCGACGTTGGGTAATCCCACTATACCTACTTGTAATGCCATGCTTGGTTATTTCTATTTTGAAAATGAGCGCAAAGGTACGGTTAAAAATGGCTCAATTATATATAAAAGAAGACCGCCCACTAAGGGCGGTCTTCATATTGAATATATTATAAATTAATTATTAGGGGTTGCAGTAACGTAAGGAGCAGAGATAACGCCATTTACAAAATGCACACCTGCAAGCGACTCAATAGTGTTGATATCTACTTTATGGTTAGCCAGCTTGTCCTTAGCCCAGAATGGTTCTGTATTATGGAACTGGTAGCACAGGTACTCATCAGTGCTTGGGATGTAGATAACTTTCCAGCACCACTCAGGTACTACCACGTTATTGTTATGGCCTATTACCCAGTTACGGCCTACTGTACCAGCGAATACTTTTACTTTTTTGAATTTCTTAGCCTTGATGATCTCTTTTTCATGCAGTTTTTCCCACATTGTTTTGTAGAGATTTTTAGGCATCGGCATTACATTGGTATAGTAAAAGCTCTCAGTGTAAGCATCTTTATCACAGGTATTCTCCTGTGGTGCCATCATTTGCGCATTGTCAAACAATGAATTGTTGTAGTCTTCTTTCAGATTGGTAACATCAGCCAACTGCGGATCAGTATCCAGTTTAATGCCATGCTCACCTTTCATTTTGATACAGTTGAACATGTCGGGAGTTAATGAATAAACCACCAGTACGGGGATATGTTGTGATTTGGAGAAATAAGAGGTGAAATTCTGGTTCCTTACTTTCACTATATCCTGTCCGTGAGCATTAAAACTGAAAACAACGAAAAGCATTGTTATCAGTTTCGTGGTATTTTTTAAAATTCCTTTTTGCATATAAACCTTTATTCTGGTTAACAATTTGAAAATGGTGGTCTGAGCGATAAAAATATGACTTTCAGGGAATATTTTATAATTAAATCCTAATTTTTGCAACATTAATTAAATTTTAAGCTTTTTTAGGCACTCAGAGAGCTCTATCAGGGGTAATTTGCACCCGAATTTCCTGAAAAGGCATTTATTATGAGAACTGATAATTTGCGAACCATTATTTTTTTGACAACTGTACTGTTAGTTGCTTTCTGCACCATATTTTTCCTGTCCTATAAAATGCTGCATTAATACCGGCTATCCTGCTGCTTGATTTTCACCAGTTCCGTCTCCATAAGGTCATATACTTTCTGCCTCAGCATGGGCACGTCTGCAAGGGTTAGCCCCTCCACCGGTACCGGATCTATGTAGATCACCCTGTTCTTTCCCGGCCATATCTTCCACCAGGCACTGTAGTGCCATCTGTTAATAGTATCGGGAAAAACCATAGGGAATACCGGCACCTGGGTATTAATAGCCAGCCTGAAAGCTCCGTCATAAAAATCTTTCAGCGGATTAGTGGTTTCGTTGAACGTGCCTTCAGGGAAAATAATGATACTACCCTCTTTATGTAATACCCGCCACAATAATCGTAAGCTGCGCGACCGGCTGTGCATACTGCTTCGGTCTACCATGATCACTATCTGCTTGTAGATAAATCCCACTATCGGTATTTTGGACACTTCTTTCTTGCCCAGCGGCCTGAAGTAACCCGGTATCGCGCGAAACAGCACCAGCGTATCCATATAGGATACGTGATTGGCCACAACTACATATCGTTTTCCGGAAGGTGGGGCGTTCTGCACTTTTACAGGCATACCTATCACCCACAACCACATACGGCTCCAGTACTTGATGATGGTGTAGATGGCCTTTCGGGCAGCAGTATTATTGCCCAGGCTTATGAGTACAAAAAAAGGGAAAGCGATAAGGATACTGACCGCGAATGTAAGGATCACATAAGCAGTGTAAAATGGTTGCAGTATTTTACGGAGCATGAGGATCAGGCTGACATAGTTGGTATGTTCGGGCGGCCTATCTCCTGCTTACCTGCCCATGGTATAGTAGCCAGCAATATCACCAATGATATAAATGTGCACCAGAACAATCTTTTGAATTTACGGTCATCGTCTATATTCTTCTTGATCGCAGCATAGCCTACATGCACCAGCACTATAGCAGCTATCATACCTACTGAATGCTCCACAGACCAGAAACGTGTATACTTTGCCGCCATGGCCCCACCACTGGTAAGCACATGTGCCCAGCCCTTGCCTACATAGAGCACAAGCCCCAGTACCAACTGCAGGTCGCAGCATATCAGCAGGAACAATGCCGGCATTTTATTGCCTTTCATGAATTTCTTTTTACCGAGCATGCCCATAAGGCTCTGTACTACCACCACTACGGCCAGTATCAGTATGAAATAACGGAGGTAGCTGTGTATGAACTGAACTAAAGAAAAATCATTTGACTGCATAGTGTGTGTTTTATAATTTCTTTTTAAAGGTAGTGTGGAATTTTCAAAAAATCATGACCCGCCTTCATTTTGTATGCCGGGCAAATAAACCTTATATCAGATACGGGCAAATTCCCAACCCATACGCTCACGCAACTGCCTTACGTGCTCCATATGGTGCCTGCTGTGCCATGCGTATAGTGCTACCACCTCCCACAGCGGAAAATTTCGCTTATGCTCCGGGTGAAAATAAGTGCGTTCCCAATCCTCCGGAGCTATAAGCTCCAGCATGGTTACCATTCTTCTGTGTATGGCGTGCAGCATGGTCACAGATACGTTCACAGGTACGGCTTCAACATCAGGCAGCTTTGCCCATTCTGCTTCTATATATGGTTTTACAGTAGGATTGTCTTCAGTAAGCATCAGCTTCAGCCGCACATAAGCATTTATATGGCTGTCGGCCAGGTGGTGTACTACCTGCTGTGTGTTCCATCCCCCTTCCCGGTACGGCACACGTAGCTGCTGCTCATCCAGGTTCTCGATACAGGCATCCATCCACGATGGTAATGCACGTAATGCAGAAAGCCATTGGTCTTTCAGTTCCGTGGTAAAAGCTTCCGGCTTTGTGTAGCGGCCTATCGGGTATTTCAGTAGTTCCAGGCTGGTTTCCATAAAACGAAGATAAAAAAGAAAGTAATGATCAGATCGAATATACCTTAAAAGATAACAGCCGCTCTCGGCGGCTGTTATCTTTTATTTTTTTGCGGGAGTAGTGGGCTTCTTAGGCGCGGCACTTGCTTTTTCAGCCTCCTCTATATCATTCAGCGCACGACTCTTAGGGTCTATGGCGCGTATCTTCTCTTTATAGATGTCTTCATTTGCTTTATCCTTCTTGTTATAGTAGTAATAAAGCAGGTACTCATAACCTGTTTTCAGGTCGTTCTTCTTATCATAGTTTGGGCCCACTTTTTCCAGCCATTTCAGGTAGAACTGTTCTGCACCGCCTGTTGTTGCTTCAGAATCGATAGCGGCAGCAGAGCGTGCCTGCCAGTAGAATGATGATGGCTGATCAGGATATTTAGCTGCAAATTCAGTGCTTGCGCTCAGTGCCTGGCCGTAATTCCTGCAGTAGTAATACATGATACCTCTCCATGCATAGTCACCTGCCTGTGCGTTAGGATTAGCCTTGATCAGGTTGTCATACCATTCAGCAGATTTGCAATAATCCTTTTTAGACTTGAATGCGTCAGCGATCTCACGATATACATCACTTTTGTTCTGTGCAGTATCACCCGCTATGCCTTTGGTGTAGAAGAAACCGGCAGAATCAAGCTGGCCCAGTTTCAGGTACAGTTTACCTAACTGTATGTAGTCACCTGATTTGATACGCTCAGGCTTCTGCACCTGGAAATACACACGCAGGTTCTTCAGTGCTTCGATCGAGTCGCCGCAATCAGACTGAGAATAACCGAGGATACCGGTTGCTTCTATCTTGTCTTCTCCCGTTAACTGCCCTGAGCCAAGCATTTCCTGTGCATACTTTGCAGCTTCGCAACTGCTTTGTGCACGATAGTAACCGCGCAGCAGGTCCATTTTATCGGCATGGGTCTTGTCAGACAGATCGAAATATTTTTTTACGTTTTCCAGTGCCAGCTGGTATTTTCCTGAACGGGCAAACGCATCAGAAAGTGCTTTATAAGGCAATGGATTGGTATTATCGGCATCCTTTGCTTTAGCATAGTTATCAAGAGCGCTCTGGTAGTTACGGGCTTCGTACCACAGGTCACCAATGCGTGAGTATGCCAATGAATTTTTAGGGTCTTTTTCTGCCACATGCTCATAGTTGGTCATGGCTTCACCACCACCGCCCGGTATCCTGCGGAATGCATCTCCGATACCTATGTGCACTTCTGCATCATCGGTTTTTGTGAGTGCATCCTTGTACCATGTAATGGCCTGCTGGTAGTCACCACCTTCGCTATACGCTATCGCTTCTGCAGCATAGCGCTGTGGTACCCAGTCTTTTTTCTTTGCTTTGCCTGCAAGGTCCTTGGCTATTGCCATACCCCTTGTCACATCTTTATTAGCAAATGCTACACGGGCAGTACCCGATATATTTGCCGGATCTTCAGGGAATTTAGAGAATGTGGCACTTGCTTTAGCCGCATCGCCCTGGCCCAGGTAAGTAAGGCCCAGGTAGTAGTTAGCTACAGGATCTGCAGCCAATGGTTCCAGTATCTGTGCAGCACTCTGGTATTTTTTGTAGTGGTACATCTTAATACCATTTTCCTTGGTCTGCTGGGCAAATACATTAACAGTAACCACCACAGCGGCAATTATCATTACTATCTTTTTCATATTATACGTCATGCTTTCTGCTTTATAATAATATTGTTAACTGATTACTACTCTAATTATTGTTCAACTCCGCCTGCCTGATCACCATTTCAGAACGCAGGGGGAACAGGTGGCTATGAAAGAACACCAGTTGTCCGCGCTGACCTGCCAAAAAATTGGCAAAACCCGTTCCGAGTCCCGGATAGCTTTCACTGTTTATATAATACAGGTGACGGGTTAGCGGATAAGACCTCAACGCCACATATGCCATATAAGGTTGCACAAACTCTCTCGATTTAGGATCCTGCAATGCTACCACGGTTACATTCTTTATAAAAGTGCCTGTATTTCCTGGATCCACAGAATCGCTTACATAATTCAGGCCCACAAAACCTATGGCATTCGGATTTTTAGAAACATAGTCTACTGCATCGGCATTGCCCTTGGCCGCAAATACATTGTTCCCCAGCTTTTCGCCTTTCAACACCGAATCCATGATATACCGCACAGTACTAGATGACTGATCGTCAAACACTACCGTATATTTTGTTTTATAAGTACCTGTAAGTATGCCTTTCAGCACATTCATATCTATCATGGTATCCGCAGACTCTTTATTAACGATCACTGCCACAGCATCGCGCGCCAATAACAATGAACTCGGCCAAATCTTTTTCGATTTCAGGCATGCATCCTTTTCTTCTTTGGTCAGATCACGTGTAATAAGGATGATGCGGGCCTTACTGTCAAAGTAATCTTTCAGGCATTCCGCTTCAGGCTTATAGTGTATATTGATCTTCGCATCAGGGTAGCTGCTGTCAAATACTTGTTTCTGCGCTTCTATTACAGGACGGTAGCTTTCATCCGCAGATATATCTATCACACCCTTGCTCAATGTATCGGGATGTTTTGGAGTATCATCGCAAGACAAAAGCAGGCAAGCAGCACATAAAGACAATAAACTTGTTTCAACCAACCCATAGGAGGCGCAATTTTACTCATTAATTTAAGAATGCAAGGATGCTTATATCTGTTGTAACAATAATTTAACAGGGGTGCAAATATACAGCCTTACGATAATGTAATTTTAGATCAGAGGCGGGAATTTTTAGCAGGTAAGATCACTTTGAGGCCACGGTACAGGCGAAATAACCCGCCTATCACCATCATAGCACCCAAAACATAGGCTACAAACTTTGGTATAGCCACGCCTGCAAATGAATTGGCATACAGCAGCATAGCGCCTATTATTGTATAAAACAGCCCCATACCTATATCCATTGTTGTGCGGAAATAGCTTTCGGAACGTCTTCTTTCTTTATTCTCATAACTCATACTACTTATTGTAACGCAAATTTAAGACCAATTCGGGGTTATATATCTATCCCTGCCTAAAAGACACGGAAGTAATATAATTCCATAACCGGATACTGGTCAGCCTTTTACAGGCTCTATACAGCCAATTAAAATACAAAATAATGTTAAGTATTTAAAACGTGCTGTTTTTCGCTTGTGGAAATTCTACCTTTCGCCATCTTCATAAAAACAAGCTTATGATATACACACGGCTTTACGCCATTACAGGCATTTCATTGCTCTTTATGAGCAGCCTGCAGGCGCAGACACAGCAAAAACTCAATATCGACCAGGCAACAGTGTTCCTGAGCGGCGCCGAACTGGTAAGTTCTGCAAGGTTATCCCTGGTGAAAGGTGAGAACGAGATACTGTTTACCAATGTGGCGGGCGATGTAAATGCCCAGAGCCTTACTATCAGCGCAACAAACGGCGTGGTTGTAGAAGCAGCCACTTTTCAGAACAACTACCTGGCTTCAGAGGTACTATCGCCTAAGGCAAAAGAAATAAAGGACAGTATAGAACTACTGGTTGATAGCCGTGTGCTTATTGCAAATAAGATAGCAGTGCTAACCGAGCAGATAGCAGTATTGCAGGGCAACCGTAAGGTAGGTGGTGATAACACAGGACTGTCTGTGGCAGAACTGACCAAAATGCTGGACCTGCTGAGCGCAAAGATGGAAACCTACCTGAACCAGAAAAGCAGGGAAGAGGCTATGCTGAAGAAAACAGATGACCGCCTTGCAAAACTCAGGAAACAACTGGACGAAGAACAGAAGAAAGAATACCAGCCGGGCGGACAATTGTTAGTGAAGTTTTATGCTAAGGAGGCTACCGCTACCGGCATCAACATAAGCTACATTGTACCAAATGCAGGATGGACACCCACCTACGATATAATGGCTGATGATGCCAACAGCCCGGTAAAGCTTTATTACAAGGCCAATATATATCAGAACAGCGGCGTAAAGTGGACGAATGTTCGCCTTAGCCTATCTACCGGCAATCCTAATGAAGGCGTTCAGGCTCCTGTCATCAATCCATGGTACCTGGCATTCTACGAGCCTGCGGTATATACCATGAACCGTGCGAATAATATGGCACAGGCCGCACCTCTAATGACCAAAGGCTATAAGAAAGCGGAACTGGGAACTGCTGATATGGATGTGAAAGCCGAAGAGCAGGCATCTATGAATGAGTACGTCACAGTCGATAACTCGGGTGTCAATACCACTTTTGATATTGACTTGCCGTATACCATCCCGAGTGATGGCAAGCAACACCTCGTTGCGGTAAAACGTCATGAGCTGCCTGCCACTTATCGCTACTATGCCGTACCTAAGCTGGATAAGGACGCATTCCTGCAGGCACAGGTTACCAATTGGGAAGACCTGAACCTGCTGCCCGGCACCACCAATATCTTCTACGAAGGAACCTATGTGGGCCAGGGCTACGTAGATGTGCGAAATGTAAAAGATACCATGACCTTCTCGCTCGGCAGGGATAAAAAGATCGTCGTTAAACGTGAACGTAATACCAAGCTGAGAAGCGTGAAGACCATAGGCACCAATATCAGGGAAACTTTTGCCTACACCATCACCGTGCGCAATACGCGTAAAGAAAGCATTAACCTGATACTACAGGATCAGCAACCGGTAAGTAATGATAAAGACATCATTATTGAAGATAAAGAAACCGGCAATTCGGAGTACGATGAGTCAACCGGTATGATGAAGTGGAACCTGACAGTCAACCCGAATGAAACAAAGAGTACCGTGTTTGCTTACACCATCAAGTATCCGAAAGGAAAAACCGTGGCAAACCTCAGGTAATATTTTAAAGCTCATCACAAACGAAAAAGGGTTCACTAGCTGAACCCTTTTTCGTTTGTGTTATTATACCTTATTTCTTCAATCGCTTCAGAAATGAAGGGAAAAACAATACCAGGTGATAATAGGCAAATTCTTTAAGGTTGAGTGGATCTGAATACCTCAGGTAATCGGGCATGGTCTTGAAGTAATGTTTTATTCTTTCAATGCCTTTTTTATTCCTTGCGCCAAATATCAGCATCATCTTAGACATCTCTAATAGCCGCTGCCTGAACAGTGCATCATATTTATAATGGAGCATCTCATTGACCCGAACAAATAACTTCATCAGCTCCCTGTCTCCCTTCTCCATATTCTCCTTCGACTTGGTTATACCACCTGCGTGCACCCGGTACACTGCCATTTGCTCAGGAAAGTATTTCAGCTTACCGGTATCTGCTATGAATAACTGGAGGAATATATCTGCGCTCAGTACGGCAGAACTAAGTACATGTATCTCTTCGGGGAGATTGTTTCTGTAGAACAAGGTGGCCGTAGGTGCAATATTCATCCCGGTCAGGATGATATCCTTTATGGTGAGCGTCTCATTTTCTATCTTCGGAAAATAATGATCATAGGGTTGTTGCTCCCCTGTTTCCACGTCTACCTTCACTGCCGAAAAACACATGCTGTAATCACTATGGCTCTCCAGGAAGTCGGCCTGCTTTTGTAGTTTGTAGGGATCGATCCAGTAATCATCACCCTCACATATTGCTATATACTTTGCACCAGAATTGACGCAGGCACGGGAGATGTTATCGCAGTTTACCTTGAGGTTGTTTTCTGTAGTATATATAGCCTCTATTATATCAGGATACTTTTTTTCGTATTCCTTACATATTGCCCTGGTATTATCCTTAGAGCAGTCTTCACCAATGAATAATTTGAATTTAAAATCAGTTTTCTGATTGACAATGCTCTCTATGGTCTGCGCAATGTATCTCTCGTGATTATAGGTTACAACATAAACTGCCACTAAAGGAATATCCGTATTTGTTGTAGTACTCATTTATATCGTGGCTTGGCTACTTATAAATTCAGGTCTTTCTTTGCTGCATCCTTTACCAAGGTATCCAGCCATTGATGCATGTTCATGCCTCTAGCCTGGGCTGCCTTGTATGCCAGTTCTTTGCCTTCTTTGGTTATACCTTCCAGTTCCCCTTCTACCCTTGTACGCAGCGTTCCTCCTCTTGGCCCTTCTATCTCGTAATCGAAATTACCCACCGGTTCGCCATCCCCTACTTCAAAGTCTATCAGGTAGAAAACCCCACCTATCACCCACTGCACATTTACTTTCCTCGCTTCCACAGGTATATCGTTGAATGGTACATCCGCAAGGAACTGGGGATTTGTTTTAGACAGTATTTTGCTGAAGTACGTATTGCGCCACCATACCGGCATGCTCTCATCACCTACTACTACTTTACCACCCACCTTTGTAACACGTACCATTTCAGCCAGGCTCTTCTTTATATCCGGGAACTCACCAAGGCCACCAAAGCTATATACCGCATCAAAATAATTATCCGGGAATGGCAGGTATGCGGCATTAGATATGCAGAACACTTTGTCAAGAGATTTGTCCGCTAATTTTTCTTCACAGATCTTGAGCATTGACGGTGATATATCCTGGAGTACCAGTTGCCCTTTAGGGCCTAACCGTTGAGCCAGCAATTCAGAATCACGGCCGGTACCACACGCTATCTCCAGCACCTTGGAATCGCTGTTGATATTCAGCTTGTCTATGAATGCATTCCTTGTTGTGTTTTCGTCTTCGTTATGTGTTTTGAAGGTCTGGTACAGGAATTTATCATACACATTGGCCCTGTTCTCATAAAATTCCAGCGTATGTTTTTCCTTACCATCAAGGTTTGCAGGGTAAGTAAGATCAGGGAATCCGTTGACATATTCATACTTCACGCCATCGGCAGATGCCAGGTAACGGTCATTCCCTTCAGTAGCATAGCTAAGTTGCTGATGGGTATCCGGGCTTATGAAAATTGATTCCTGCTTACTCATATAATATTGTTTGTGTAAATTATGATCTGTTTTAAAAAAATTGCTGCCTTACTATTACATGTTCAGGTCTTTCTTAGCTGCATCCTTTACCAGCGTATCCAGCCATTGGTGTATGGTCATTCCTTTTGCCTGTGCTGCCTTTACAGCCATCTCTTTCGCTTCTTTTGTTACACCTTCCAGCTTGCCTTCCAGCCTTGTCCTGAGTGTACCGCCTCTTACACCTGCCACTTCGTAATCAAAATTTCCCTGTGGTTCACCTACGCCCACTTCAAAATCTATCAGGTAAAAAACACCCCCTACTACCCATTGCACTGTTACATTCCTCGCTTCTACCGGGATGTCTTTTAACGGCACATCAGATAGTACACGGGGATTAGTATTTGCCAGCACTTTACTGAAGTATGTATCACGCAGCCATAGCGGCATGCTTTCATCGCCTACTACTATCTTACCACCCGGCTTGGTCACACGTACCATTTCCGCAAGGCTTCTTTTTATATCCGGGAAATAGCCCAACGCGGCAAAACTATATACCGCATCAAAGTATTGATCAGGGAAAGGCAGGTAAGATGCATTTGCAATGCAGAACGCCTTATCTACGTCAACACCTGCTAACTTCTCCCTGCACTTAGTGAGCATGTTTGGCGATATATCGACCATCACCAGTTGCCCGTCCTTACCTAATCTTTTTATGATCTGTTCGGAGTCACGGCCTGTAGCACAGGCTATCTCCAGCACTTTTGAATTGCTTTTTATATTCAGCTTATCTACAAATTTGTTCCTCGTAGCCACCTCATCTTCATTATGCGTCTTGAAGGTCTGGTTTAGGAATTTATCATAGATAGCTGCTGAGTTGTCGTAATGCTCAAACACCTGCACCGTATCCTTCTTCAATGCTTTAGGATACGTAAGGTTGGGTATGTCATTCACATAATCATACCTGTTGTTACCTTCAGTAGAAAGATAATGCTCATTATTTTCATTGTGCTCAAATAGCGTTTCATGTGTTTCCGGGCAAACAAAAATCGATTGTTTCATAATTATCTATACTACTCTGATTGTTATAAATGTTGTTATATATTTTTCAGTACTGCACAGCCAAAACCATCCCTGCCGTAATGATTACCGCAATAGAACAGGAATGTATTGTCCTTGGTCTGCAAAACATCCGGATAGCAAACCATTTCAGAATCCCATCCTGTTTCTGATGCTTTCAATCCTACCAGTTCATCATGTCGTTCCCAGTCAGTTTTATTATCAGATACAGCATAACCTATCGTGTATGGTCCGCTGTTGCCTTTAGCATCTACTCCCGGCCTCGTGGAGTACCACATGTGGTATCTGCCATTGATCTTACGTACACAAGGTGTTGCTATTGCTTCGTTACTGTCCACAGGGTATATACATTGCTTGCCAAAGGTCCAATCCATACCATTAGGTGAGGTTGCATAACGTATATCATACGTAGGCCTGAAACCTTTCTCTGTTTTCAACCACGGTTTGTAATGGGTATACCACATATGAAACTGGCCATCCTCTATTAGTATACTCAGGTTACCATATCCAAATGGGGCAAAACGGTTAAGTCCCATCACCGGGCCATCGCTCACACGGGAGAAATTTATACCGTCCTCGCTGATAGCAAGTCCGATCCTATTCAGGTAAGGGACAGTACTGCTGCGCTGCCAGCCACAATAGTACATGTAGTATTTGCCCTCGTGGCGTTTCACATCAAGTACCATCATGCCGTGCTCGTCATAAGTGCCGGGCACCCCGAAATCCATAAGCGGGCGGTCATGTATGTATAATATCTTTGTCGGGTCCGCCTTGTCACAATCCATATAGGTGATATATGTCTTGAAGAACCCGTTCTCATCTATTTTGCTACGTGTAGAGAAATAAAACCTGATAAAAGAATCAAATTCCAACGAAGTGACCGGTGCCGTATAATAGTGCATCCAGTCATGATTACCGTTTGGCTGAAAAATTTGACCAAGCTTAATGTACTCCATTATGTATAAAATATTTTCTAATTCAGAAATTGATAACTTAAATCGGAAATCTTAATGAATGGGGCAAAATTAGCAACAATAATGAATTATCGCTAACGTTTTCAATGCCTTACTGATATTTATTTACAGGGTGCTGAAGTTAGACATCCTTAAGAATTGCTTCGAATTCAGCTTTATCGGTTTATCACTCTCCGTAATGATCACCTTGCCGTCTTCCACATTTTTGATCACTTGCGTGTTAGCACCTATAAATACTTCATTACCTATGGTAACACTATGGCCTATAGTACTGTTTATGGCAAAAAAGCAATTATTGCCTACACTCACATTGCCCGACAGGTTTGCCGCCGATGTTAGCCACACATGATTGCCTATGGTGCTGTGATGGCCTATAACGGTTCCGCTCCATACAAATACATCATCCCCTAGTTTTACTCTCGGGTGTATGCACACATTGTTCATGACAAAACAGTTCTTGCCATGTACCAGGTCCTTCGGTGCCCCTGATGCGGGATGGATGTAAGAAATGATCTCATAACCTTTGGCTTCCACTTCTTCTATCTTCTGTGCTCTCAACGCATTCAGGTCGTGGTAACCCAGTGCCACAAATACTGCATACTTATCAGGAGGGTAGGTTTGTTCTATCCCTTCAAATGCCACAACCGGCAAACCATTAAAAACAGGCTCGGTAATGTATTGCTCATTCACCGTAAATGCTTTTACAGGTAAACCACTCTCCTCACGCATGTAAAACTGTATCACATCTGCGATCTTTCCGACACCGAAAATAATTATGTCTTTAGCCATATGGTTATTGTTTCAGTTCTTTTAATGCCACCTTATCTATTTTACCATTCTGGTTTTTAGGCAGCACATCCATTATGTACATTTTGCGGGGCACCATATACTCCGGCACCAGTTGCTTCAGGTCTGCGATCACTTCGCTTTCCTGCTTTCCTGCCGATGCGGAAACGTATGCTATGATCTGCCCGAATGATTCGTTGATGCGGTCATAGATCACTGCTGCCTCATGCACATAGTTCAGTGAATTCATCATAGCTTCTATTTCTTCCAGCTCTATGCGGTAACCCATATGCTTCACCTGGTTATCCGCACGCCCCTTGAAGTGTAAATGTCCCTTGCCATCTACTTCCACCAGGTCGCCCGTAGCATACACTACTTCATTATACATTGTATTGTACGGGTTCTGTATAAAAGACTTTTGGGTACGCTCCGCATCATTGTAATAACCCGCACCTACATTAGGACCCTTCAGGCATAGCTCTCCGAAATTACCTTCTTCATTGGTATTGATCAATACATAACTGAAATTAGGCGCAAGGTGGCCCAATGGCGCCAGCTTATTCATATCCTCAAAATCGACTTCAGATATACGGTACGAAGAGCAGATACAGGTACACTCCGTAGGGCCATACACATTATAGAGCCCGGCTGTATTGCCGTACAACTCATATAGTTTCTTTAGCCTTGCCTTCGGGAAACCTTCTCCGCCAAAAACAAAACGCCT
Source organism: uncultured Flavipsychrobacter sp. (assembly GCA_964478855.1). GTDB lineage: Bacteria > Bacteroidota > Bacteroidia > Chitinophagales > Chitinophagaceae > Nemorincola. The sequence goes on along the minus strand of CAYZKL010000043.1, from coordinate 4,514 downwards.
GATAGACGGCAGGCTATCAGCTCCTAATGCTTTAGTGGTAAGCAGGTACACCAGCAATGATGGTACCGAGAACCATGTGGTACATCCCGCTTTAGCTACTTCTTTCACCAGCACAAAAGGATCACGGGTAATATCATTGGTGAATGGCACTAACTGCGCCCCACTGAACAATGAAATATAAAAATCAAAAACAGAGTTATCAAAATAAATGGGGTTGGCATTCGTGAATATGTCGTCTACAGTTACACTGAATTCTGTTTGCCCCCACGATATAAAATTGATGAGATTAGCATGAGTAATGACAGCACCCTTAGGAAAACCGGTGGAACCTGAAGTGAACATGATATAAGCTGCATCAGCACCTGTAATAGCCATCGTTTCTCCAGGTAGTGTTGCAGGGTATTTATTCAGTTCAGACTCGATACCATCAAAAAGATCAATGGATGTTATCCCGAGTTCTGCAATTTCATTTTTCAGCTCAGACTCTGTATCAAATATCAGCAGTGCCGGACTACAGCGTTCTACTATCTTTTTTATGCGTTGGTATGGGGATGTAAGGTCAAGATTGGTATAAATGATGCCGGTCTTCAGCGCTGCCAGCATACAAGCGTATGCCAGTGGTGATTTATTATTGAATATTGCGATGACGTTGCCTTTACTAAATCCACGGGACAACAGGTAATTCGCTACACGGTTCGATAGTTTATCCAACTCAGCATAGCTGACCGTGTTACCATCCGGGTATTTCAATGCCGTTCTCGCCTGGTGCTCGGCAGCTACTTGCGAAAAAAAAATGCCGGTATTGTAGATATAACTGTGCATGGATACTACTTTATAATTTAAGCCCTCCGTCTAAATTTAAAATAGTTCCATTGTAAAAATCATTTTCTATGATATACACTATGGAGTGGATCACTTCTTCGGTTTTACCCAAGCGGCCTATCGGTGTCGCATTTTTATACGCTTTCACTTTTACTTCGCTCAGTGCCGCCTGCGTAGAGGGAGTATCTATAAACCCGGGAGCTATTGCCACCGAGCGGATACCAAACATCCCAAGTTCTTTGCTCCAGGTCACTGTTAGTGCGTTAAGCGCTGCTTTGGTGGCAGAGTATGCCGATTGTCCCATATTACCGTAAGACGAAATGGAACTGATATTAATAATAACACCCTTACTGCGGGTCTTTACCATCTGTGCCGCAACATGAGATGTAACGTAAAAGACCGCATTAAGATTGATATCAATGGTTCTATGCCAGTTATCCAGGCTGTGCTTTATATCTTCCCTTGATAGTATGTTAACCAATGGTTCACTATGGATGATACCTGCATTATTGATCAGTACATTCAGTTTGCCGTATTCCGCAAATATATTGGCCACCAGTTTTTCCACAGCCGTATAATCGGTCAGGTCAGCAGTATAACATTTTATGGCAGGTACTTCCGCCTGCAGTTCTTCCAGCATGGCTGCGTTTCTGTCCACCACTATCACATTGGCAGCTTTACCGGCCAGGTATGTTGCCATAGCCTTGCCTAGTCCGCTTGCTCCGCCGGTGATCAGTATGTTTGCAGCTTCCAGGTTCATATTTGTTTTCCTTTTTCTGCCAGTTTCTTTTTTATATCACCTATGCTCTGCATAGCGAATATATCTTCACCCGTAAATTCAACATCAAAATTCTCTTCCACCCGTGTAATAAAAAGCATGTGTGCCATAGACTCCCATTCATCCAGGGAATTCAATACCACTTCATCTTTTTGGTCTGCTTCCTTCAGCGAGAAGGATTCTTTTATTATTTCAGCTAATGTCATTGCAATCGTTTTATTCTAAATGATATGATGGTAAAAATTTATTGTTGATGTCCTCCCTGCTGTTAAACATAAGTAGGTCTATGATTGATAACCAAGGTACGAACTCGTTTTTGAACTGCGTATAGACTTGTTTATCAGAGATTAGGAAGTCCAGGTTTATTCCTTGTGCCTTGTAGTATTCTTTGGTATAGATCTCCCGGCCACCTGATGGGTTTATATAATGTGCTATTCCTTCTTTATGGCAAATATCTATCAATCTGTCGGCTTTTTTCAATGCTATATTGTCATAAGTGGTCGAACTGGTTTTAAATTCAGTTTTGATACCAATATAATCGCAAACCGTAGTCACACTATCTATTGCCATTGCTGCTATCGTCTTGCCTGCTCCTCTTTGCAATATCTGCTCTATCACCGGGTACACCTCTTCAAAATATGGTGCCTTTTTATAGGCCATTTGTATCGTACCTGCCAGCTTCGCCATAGCTTTCGGATCATCGGCCACGTCTATATCCTTTATCAGTTTATTCTGGCTTGCCTCTTTGCAGGGTATGGTTATCACGTGGTCTTTCCCATTCACCAGTATGCGGTTCCTGTTGATCCATCCTCTGTTGATATAGTTCACGTCATCATAAAACACGAACATATCAGATGCATGTATCAGCTGAAAATAACCAATGTAAGGAAATACATACGGCTGCATAATAGCAATGCTCATCATCAGTTATTTTGAACTCTTAATAATAACCTGCAAATGAATTCAATATCCTCTGACCGCAGTAAGTGATACATAGGCAGGCACAGTACCCGCCTGCATATATCGTTACACACCGGGGTATCGCTCTTCTTCACAAAATCTATTTCATACAGGCTCGGGTAAAAATACATGCGTGGATATATAATGTTATCATTAAGTTCCTTTACACTTTTCAGCAGCATTTCTTCACTGTCAAAAATGATCGGGTAATAGGCATAGTTCCATTCTGCGCCTGGCTGTATTACCTGCCTTGTTACACGCAGTGTCTTCAATGCAGCATCATATATAGCTGCCTGGTTCTTCCTGTTCTGCAGTATCTCGTCCATCCTTTTCAGGTTGGCGAGTCCCATTGCTGCATGAAATTCTGAATTCCTTCCGTTGATTCCTACACAGGCAAATGTGTCGTTATAGTCATGCCCGAAGTTTCTCAAAAATGCCATCTGCTTCAGCAGTTCCGGTTTCTGCGTAAATACAGCACCGCCCTCTACTGTGTGAAACAGTTTAGTAGCATGAAAACTGGTGGTGCTGATATCCCCATATTCAAAAACTGACTTGCCGTTAAACTTTGTACCAAAACAATGCGCCGCATCATAGATCACCTTAAGGTTATGCTTTGCCGCTATTTTATCAATGGCCTCAATGTCACATGGGTTACCATATACATGGGTAGCAAGTATGCCGGTGGTCTTATCGGTTATTGCCGCTTCTATTAAGTTCGGGTCTATGTTAAGTGTACGCTTATCTATATCTACAAATACCGGTTCGCATCCTTCCCAAAGTATAGATGATGTAGTGGCTATATAAGAGAATGGCGTAGTGATGATCTCGCCCTTTAACTCCAGCGCTTTTATCGCTATCTGCAATGCTATTGTTCCGTTCGACATGAACAGCAGGTGGTTCACCTTCAGGTAGTCCTTCAGCTTTAATTCCAGGTCATTTACCAGCGGACCATTATTTGTAAGCCAGCACCTATCCCATATACCGGTCAGGTATTCGATATAGTCCTGCATGTCCGGCAGGAATGGCTTAGTTACATTTATCATAGTTACTCAGGTTAATGTGAAATTTAAGGTCGGCCGTATTGCGCCCGGCCATTTACCAAACCAGTTACCCTCACGCTGATCATCAAATACTTCAAAAGTCAACAGATCATCCATGCTGAACAATATCACCGATGTATCTTTTACAAACATCAGGTTCACACTGTAAATGTCATCATTCAGCAGGTCACCCGGTATCTCCAACCGGCTCACGCATCTCTGGCCTTTCTTTAATGGTGTCGGGGTTGTGCCTACATTAAAAATACACACCCCTGTAGACGAATAAAGATGAAGACTGAGATTGATCAACGCATCTGTATTACTAACAAATTCAAACCTGAGATCTATAGGGCTCTTCACCGTTATGTTATCTACATCGTTTTTCAAACGAGGCAGCACATCAGCACTGATGAGCTCCACAAAACTGTTCCCCGCAGGATTATCTTTATCCCATTTCCTCGACAGACAGTTACGCACCTCTTTACTCAGGTAGTTATTCACTACATCATTGGTAAGGCCGCTGTCCTCCATCTTACCATTCTTCAGGTACAGTGCCGATTTGCAAAGGCTCTGCACTGCCTGCATATTATGACTCACAAAAATTACCGTACGGCCATGGCTGGCTACATCGCTCATCTTACCCAGGCACTTCTTCTGAAAATCCGCATCACCCACAGCCAGCACCTCATCCACTATCAGTATCTCAGGCTCCAGGTGAGCGGCCACTGCAAAAGCCAACCGCACATACATTCCCGATGAGTACCTTTTTACAGGTGTATTGATATATAATTCTACTCCCGAAAAATCAACGATCTCGTCAAATTTCCTGGTTATCTCTTTCTTGGTCATGCCCAGTATCGCACCGTTCATGTAAATGTTCTCCTTGCCCGTAAGCTCCGGGTGAAAGCCCGTAC
>CAYZKL010000042.1:29969-31848 GCA_964478855.1 uncultured Flavipsychrobacter sp. | reverse complement strand
TGCCGCCCTGTCACGGCGGAGGTCGCGGGTTCGAGTCCCGTCCAGTCCGCAAGAATCCTCACAGTAATGTGGGGATTTTCTGTTTATTGTCGGTACTGAAACCATACCTATCGCGGGTTTTGCCCCCAGTCCGAAAGACCCACCGCAATGTGGGGATTTTCTGTTTTATTTAAATATCCATAATACCTGCTATATTCGCCGGCGCAGATGAAGCATACCCTGGAACAATTAAGGAGCGGAGCACTTAAAGGTGCAGTATCACTAAAACTGAGTGAAGGGCTTACTGAGTTCCCAAAAGAGCTATTTGAACTGGCAGATACACTGGAGGTACTTGACCTTTCGCGCAATGAACTGAGAGAACTGCCTGCAGACTTTGGACGGCTGCAGAAACTAAGAATATTATTCTGTTCTGAAAATCAATTTACGGTTTTTCCTGAGGTACTGGCTGACTGTGCTTTGCTGGACATGGTGGGCTTTAAGGCAAACAAGATAACTACTGTACCTGCAAGATCACTTAACACAAACATCCGCTGGCTGATACTTACGGATAATAAGATAGCGGAACTGCCACAGGAGATAGGTAATTGCCACAGGATGCAGAAGCTGATGCTGGCAGGCAACCAACTGAATGAACTGCCGGAAGGCCTAAGCAAGTGCCGTAACCTGGCATTGCTGCGTATATCAGCGAACAGGCTCATGCAACTACCCGAATGGCTGCTGACGATGCCTAAACTAGCGTGGCTGGCGTTTTCGGGCAATGTGTTCAGTATCACTCAAACGACATCCATGCCTTTTATCAGTTGGAGTGAACTTAGCATACATCATGTGCTGGGAGAAGGCGCATCAGGAATTATCTATAAAGCAATAATGAGTACCGCTACCGGGCAAAAAGATGTGGCAGTAAAATTATTCAAAGGGGCAGTAACGAGTGACGGACTGCCTGATGATGAAATGAACGCTTTTATGGCTGCCGGACTGCACCCAGGACTGGTATCGCTTATAGGACAGGTGAGTGATCAGCCTGAAGGCAGGCATGGCTTGGTGATGGAACTGATACCTGAACGATTTTATAACCTGGGTATGCCGCCGAGTTTTGCCAGTTGCACCAGGGATGTTTTTAAAGATGGGGCAAGTATAACACTCAAAGAACTGCTGAAGATAGCTTGCACTATAAGTTCTGTAGCCCAACAATTGCACAGCAGGGGCATCATGCACGGCGACCTGTATGCGCACAATACCCTTGTAGATAATGAGGGCAATGCACTGTTAAGTGACTTTGGTGCAGCATCATTTTATGACACAAAAGACGTTGCGATTGCTGATGCACTGGAGCAGATAGAGGTATGTGCGTTTGGACATATGCTTGATGACCTGCTGTCGTTATGTAACAAAGAACAAGACAATGCTGCAATGCCAAGGATAAAAATGCTCAGGGATGCAGCTACAGCACCTGATGTATCATCACGTCCGGATTTTGAAAGTCTGAACAGGGAATTGATGGCAATGATTGGTCATAAAGTATAGAAGACTAAATATTGAGTCTGTCTGGTTCTAATAGTCTCTTCCATAAAATATTCCAGGTCAAGTCATCATGCAACCACAATCATCTGATGGGATGACGATGGTCATAATGGAAAGCATAGTGCAGGAGTAGCTTTGCATAAAATAAACAATATGAATAAAGGAAACATATCCGCAATGAGTTTTGAACATTCGAGCTGGCTGAGAGCGCTTGATTTCTACAAACAGGAACTGAACATCCTGAGAGAGCGCCTGACAGAAGTCGCAGGCAAGAACACCGGCAAAGATACTGCAGGACAAACAGAGCACTTCGAGAATCAGGTGACCGTGCAAAATGAGAACATAGATACACTGCGCC
>CAYZKL010000042.1:20416-29959 GCA_964478855.1 uncultured Flavipsychrobacter sp. | reverse complement strand
CGCCATAATATCAATGAGAACCTTGCCCGATCTGCATCTCAGGCACAGGAAAACAAAGCAGGCTACATAGATGCTGACCTGATAAAAACACATGAAGAGCAAAGGGACCAGTTCCTGGCAGTAGAGAAAGTGGTGAATGAGTTAAGAAAGGATTTTAACGTGTTTGCAGCAAAGTGGATGTAAGCTGTAATAATTAGAATGAAAACGGCCGGTAAGCAAGACTTACCGGCCGTTTGTTATAAAAAGATGTTCGTTTACCGAATGAGGTTCTCGAGCTTTTTATCGTTAGTAATAACAACCTTGCCACTCTTTATGTCGATCAAATTCTCGCTCTTGAAATCGCTTAGTGTCCGGATCAGGGATTCGGTAGCGGTGCCGGCAATAGTAGCCAGGTCGTCGCGGCTGATATCTATAATATATGGCTCAGCCTTATTTGTGTGATATTTCTTTTGTAAGCTGACCAATGCTTCTGCAACCTTTTTACGAAGTGTATTGTAGGCTATACCCAGCAATTGCTTTTCTTTTTCGGCAAGGTTCCTGGCAAGCATAGCAATGAACTTAGCGGCAGTAGCCGGATTGCTATTGATCAGCTCTTCGAAATCTCTGCGGGGTATCAATGCCAGCTCTGTCTCTTCCATGCTTTCGGAAGTCTCTTTATGGGTTGTACCCTCGAGCAGAGAGATATAGCCGAAAAAGTCTCCTTCATTATAAAGATCCATAACAAGGTCTTTACCATCTTCATGCGTCTTGTAGGTCTTCACCTTGCCTTTGAGTATGTAATACAGGTAGTGTGGATTAGAACCTTCTTTATAAATGACCTGACGTTTCTTGTAGGTATTTGTATTGCTTTCATCCTTTAACTGATCCAGTGTCTTCTTACTATCAAGCGTTGACATTAATTCATTGAGGCCCTTCAGATCGGAAGAAAGCGTTTTCTTCATGATATCCACCTTTCGGAATCGACTATCTACAGCGTTGAGCAATTCGTTGCCGGCAAAGGGCTTGGTAATATAATCATCAGCACCCATCTCCATAGCCGAGCGGAAATCGCTGCGCTCGCTTTTAGAAGTAAGGAAAATGAAAGGAATATTCTGAGTCTTAGGGTCTTTGTGCAATACATGCAACACTCCATAACCGTCAACACCCGGCATCATTATATCGCAGATGATCAGATCAGGGATTTCTTTCTGAGCACGTTCGATACCTTCCTTGCCATTGACAGCCATCAACACATTGTAATCAGAAAGCTGTAATATCTCTGCGACATTCTCCCTGATATCCTCGTTATCCTCAATGATCAGTATTGTTCTCATTATTGTGATTTTTATAGTTAAACGTAATCGTGAATTGTGTACCCTTACCTAATTCGCTGTTGCATATTATACTTCCGTCCATAAGTTCGGCATACTTACTGACAATATGCAAACCAAGGCCCGTACCCTGAATATTCGTAACATTTGAAGAACGGAAAAACCTCCTGAATAAACTTGACTGATCCTCTTTAGGGATGCCGATGCCATTGTCTTTTACTGACAATGTCAATATACCATCTGAATTAGTCGCATTAAGCTTTACAACTGAATCTTCGGGAGAAAACTTAAGGGCATTGGACAATAAATTGGTGACAATGTGTTTCATCATGGAAGGATCCATGCAAACCAAATTATCGCCTGAATGCTCAAAAGATATATTCTGGCCATTTTTGAATAAATGCTGCACATCCTGCACAATAGTATCCAATTGCTTTTTCACATCATAGGTGCTATAGTGTGGCATAATATTACCTTCCTCTATTTTACCCACAGAAAGGAAGTCATTAAGTATCTCCGTAAGCGATGATACAGAAGTTACGATACGTTGTATATGCTTATCACGTTGAGGCTGCTCATCTGCATTAACATAGCGAGACAACAAGTAGGCCGATGACAACACAGCACTCAATGGAGTACGGAACTCATGCGAAGCCATAGAAACAAAACGGGATTTCAGTTCGTTCAGTTCCCTTTCTTTTTCGAGAGCAGTACGCAACTCTGCCTCTGCCACCTTTTTTTCAGATATATCTATCCCAATCCCCAGGTAACTTGTAGTATCACTGTATGCATCTTTGAGCGGAGTAACATCGAGTGAAACATAGAATGTAGTCCCGTCTTTGCGGACATAATGCCATTCCATATCATTGCCCCGATCTATACCGGCCAGTGCAGCAAGCACTTCAAATCCGGGCTTTATTTCCCGTCCAAGGTCGGCCGACAGTTCTGCTGCTTTTGCTGCAAGTTCTGCCGGGTCATGAAATATAGCGAGGCTGTGTTTATTCACTATTTCGTCGGCAGAATAACCAAGGGATTTTTCTGCGGCGGGATTGAAGAACTGAATGATGCCATTATTATCGCAAACGATAATAACAGCACCGGCATGGTTCCAAATATTATTCAGAAACGTATTAACCCGTTGTAATTCCGTATCCTTACGCTCTGTTTCTTTGATCTGCGCACTTAGCTGATCTACCGTTAATGCCAGAGACTGGGAACCTTCCTTCACTCTTTCTTCCAGGTGCGCATTCAGTTGCTTTATAGCCTGCTCTGTTTCTTTTCTCTGGCTAATATCATTTATAAATCCAAGTGCATAATTCTCTCCATCTATGGTATAATGGCCAAGACTAACCTCTACAGGAAATTCAGTACCATCTTTCTTTAATCCCGACAACTCCATACCCAGCCCCATTGGGCGGCTGTGTGGGTCGCCACTAAAACGCTCGCGATGCTTTACATGCCTTTCTTTATACCTTGGAGGTATCAATACCTCAACCTTAAGGCCAACTAACTCGCTTTCGGTATAACCAAACTGCTGCTCGATGAATTTATTAGCCATTTGTATCTCCCCTTTTGCATTGGTAATGAGGATACCGATACTGGCGTAATTAAAAAGCGCCTGAAATGTATCATTATTTAAGGTGGTGAACGGCATGCTGAAAGTTACCTTAGTATTGTTAAACAACAAAGATAACTTTTTATTAATTAAATTATTCCCCGGCATATAGTTGCAAATATTACCTATATGCGCAAGGCGATAGCAAACCGCCGTCAGTAAAAAAGATGATCCTCGTCAGGAAATCAAATAAATGAAGCGGAACCAGTAAAGAAAAACGGCAAGGCTGATTAAGTTCAGCTATGAAGGTGACCGCAGTTAGGCAAGAGTAGTAAAACGGAAAGTAAATTTGAGCCATAAAAGAATAAAAATGGAACAAGGATTTTTCCCGGGCGCAAAAGTGAGACTTATCTCCGGCGGGCCAGAAATGATCATCAGGGGTGTACACTTTGACGTACTTACCAACCAGTATAATGACAATATGTATGACTGCTTATGGTATGAACTAAACCAAGAGCGGAAGAGGGAAGTCCATTACTGCCCTTTTTATAAAGAAGAACTAGTACCACTAGCAGAGGGGATATACCATAGTTAGCGTGCGGGTGCCGGATACTTGATATTGAATGGCAGGTATTTAATAATAAAAGCAAGAAACTACTCTTACCTACTTTTTATGGCAGCAACTGGATTTGATAGCGTGCTGCTCTACCGCAACCTGAGGACTTAAATACGGAATACCTAGATTCATACCCCGTAATACAAACAAACAACCAAAGGCAAAAACTACCAGCGGAACCAGCTTTCTGACGTTAGCAGTGCGAAGAAAAGCCAGTTTGGTCTTAAGTAAAGTGATGCTTACCAGCATAGGCATAGTACCGAGCCCGAATACATACATCATACCGGCACTCTGCAATGTGGTATCTGCAGCCATAGACGCAGAAAGCGCCATATAGACGAGCCCGCAGGGCAGTAGACCGTTGAGTACCCCTGCAATACCAAGGCTACCAACACCGGGACGACCGATAAGAGTACCCAATTTCTTCTTTACAAATTCAGCCCAAGGTAAATTGATCTTAGTATAATGGCCAGGAATAAACGACAATATACCAGCGATAAGCAACGTGATACCCAGGCCGATGGAAATATACTGCTGCACTTTAGGATCGAACAGACCCCTGAAAGAATGTAATACAACGGCAAGGAGCGCATAAACAGAAATACGACCAGCGTGATAAAGAGCTATGGCAAATCCTTTGCGCACACCTGTAAATGCCTGAAATGGCATGATCCAGACTATAGGCCCACACATACCCGCACAGTGCAGGCTGCCGGTGAAACCCATAAGCAGGGCCATAGTATAGGTGAGTGTGTTCATTTATGAGTGTAGCGTAATATCTGATTCCTGATAATAGTTCTTTCCATCAATAGTGCAACTGATCTTAACAGTGTACCTGGTGTTCTTAAGGTCAGAGCGGGAGATAACCATACTGTTATTCTCGGCAATGATCTTAAAACTGCGGTCCCATTCGGCATTCACAGGCGCATAAAATTTTATCTCCCCCGAAAGCACTTTTGCCCGGAACTCCTCAGGAAACTCTATAGTCACAGAATGTTCGTTGGCGTGAATGCTTAATGGCCGTGACAGGCCAGACTGGTTCTTACCGGCATCTATAACCTCCTGGTAAGCTATCTCCTTTTCGTAGTAGTCTTTGCTAACCAGATCGAAGTGTTGCCGGCTGCTGGCAACTACCAATCCTACCATCAACACAACAAAGCAGCTATACAACAGCCCTATCTTCCATCCCCAACTGATCTTCATAAAAAATGGTTTTTAAGTTATTAACCTTTAAACGGTCCCAGAAAAGTAGTAGTTATGGTACCAATCCTTTTATCCCCTTCGTAAACCCCGATCTTCAATATTGTTTTTCTTTCCGTGATCGAATTATTGTCGATGTAAATGAACAAGCTACCGGAAGCATACCCATCTTTAGGAATAGTGAGCTTCGTCTCACCAACCAGTTTGATCTCTCCTGTAAAGTTTTCCGGCCTCAGTGTTACTTCCTTAGGCTTGAAGGTCTTGTTGAGCATCTTGTAATTGTAGAGATTGCTCATACGATGCTCTGTTTGCTGCTGGTATAACTGGCCTGGGGTACGTAGCAGCGTAACGCCTACATCGGTTCGGGTAGCTAACAACCATACCAGGATACTGAGCAACAAAACCATCACAGCACTATATGCTTTCATTCTCCAGGTAAAACGCCAAGGACGTTTTTCTGCAATATTGTTTTCCGAAGCATAACGGATCAACCCTTCAGGCAAGCCAACAGCATTCATCATTTTGTTGCACACATCTATACATGCTGTACAGTTAATACATTCTAACTGTGTACCGTTACGAATATCGATACCTGTGGGGCAAACCTTCACGCATTGTGCACAATCAATACAATCGCCAATGGTACGTTCTTCGTTCTTATGAAATTTCCCACGCTGTTCGCCTCTTTTATAATCGTAAGCAACTATTACGGAATCTCTATCGAGCAGCACGCCTTGCATACGTCCGTATGGACATATTACGGTACATATCTGCTCCCTCATCCATAAATAAACAAAGAAGAAAATGGTAGTAAAAATGCAAAGTGAAATAAAGCCGCCAATATTAGCCAATGGCGCAATTATCATTTGCTGCAACTCATCGACACCTACGATGTATGCAAGGAATGTATTGGCTATGATAAAACTAACTGTCCAAAAAGCAATGATCTTAGCAGTCTTCTTAATGATCTTATCTGTATTCCATGGAGCATTCTTCAATATTTTTTGCTGAGGCCCGTCGCCTTCTATCCAGTATTCTATCTTACGAAAAACAAGTTCCATGAATACGGTTTGCGGACAAGCCCAACCGCAGAACACTCTACCGAAAACTACAGTAAACAGGGCAACAAAGACAATGAACACCACCATGCCCAGCGCAAAGATGAAAAAATCCTGCGGCCAGAATATCTGCCCGAACAAGATGAACCTGCGCTCCAGGATGTTGATGAGAAAGACAGGATGACCATTTACCTTTACAAAAGGAAGCCCGAAGAAAATAAACAGGTATATAATGCTCACTAATGTGCGAGCATTATATAATTTACCTTCCGGCCTGTGGGGAAACACCCAAATGCGTTTCCCTTTCTGATCTACCGTAGCTACTTTGTCTCTGAATGATGTCCCGGACCCTGCTTGCTCGCTCATTATATAATTACTTAACTGCTACCTTTTCTGCTTTTATCGAATCTGTATTCGCCTTTACACTGTCTGTCTTTCCACCCTGAGAGGCTTCGATGTATAATTCGCCCTGAGGGGCTTTAGGTGTAGCCGGCTTTGTACCTTTCAATGTCATTACAAAACTTGTGATCTCCTGGATCTGCTTAGGTGAAAAGTCATCTTTCCAACTCTTCATACCTTTATCCTGCCAGCCGTACTTAATGGATTTGAATACATCCTTTACGCTACCGCCATGCAACCAATATTCATCGGTAAGGTTAGGACCTACGGTACCACCACCATCAGCAAGGTGACATGCAGCGCAAGTTTTTATAAACATCTCCTTTCCTGAAGCTATAGCTGATGCATCTGTAAGGATGACAACAGTATTCTCATCAACATTGTTTGCGGACTTTGCCAGGTATTTAGCCTTATCTGCTTCGCCTTGCTGAACTTCTGCGATAAACTCTTCTTCTGAGCTAGGGCCATCATGAGAAATGTGGAAACGATACAGGTAGATAACGGCTACCACAATAGTGAGGTAGAAACCGTACTTCCACCATGGAGGCAAGCTGTTATCCAGTTCCTGGATGCCATCATAGTCATGGTCGAGCAGAATATCCTTTTCCTGCTCAATGGTAGCTGCTGCGTTGAATTTATCCCAAAACCAGCTCTTCTTAACGATCTTTTCCGCTGCTTCCGCCAATTCAGGCCTGGCACTGATGGCACGCAACAGTATTTTGATATAGATAACCAATGCGAAGATGGCTACCAACTCCAGAATGATAACACCCATAACCGAATAAAAATCGGCAACAGGGATACCATTGATACTTGTAACCGCCGGAGCCACTGCGGCTTCCTCTGCCGCAAATGCACTGATAGCAGGTATACTCAGCGCCATCAATATCAATAAGGCCTTGCCTGAAGTTGATCCTGCCTGTTTTTCCCTCCGGTTCTTATCCCTGATGACAAACGTGAGCTGGCGCAAAGTATTGGCCAACATTCCGATCACGAAGAGCAATACCACCATCAGACTTACGAGGCTGATGAGGACTGTATTATAATGACCCGCCTGATCATCTGATACGGCATCAGCCGCAGAAACGATGGTTGGCAGTAGCAACAAAGCTGTTGCGGCAACAAGAGATATTTTATTATTTGATCGCATATTATATGCTGGTTTGTGATTGATAAATTATTCGTTTTCGTTCTCAGGGAATGGTATATGCTTCAGCGAGTTGATATACTTCTTATCTGCTTTCATTATCCAGATGGTCATGGCAGTGAAAAAGGTAAAGAATATGAATAAAGAACTCAGCGGATAGATACCTACTCCCGTTATCGTCTCCAGATAATGTATGAACTTCATGATCTAATTATTTATGGGTTAACCGATGTTGTTTTTTGTTCCAGTTTGATATCTGTACCTATCCTTTGCAGGTAAGCTATCATGGCTATGATCTCTTTATTCCTCTTAATTGAGATCTTTTCTTTAGAGAGTGCCGCAGTTATCGCATCAGCTTGCTTCATCAGATCCCTGTTTGCTACCAGGTCATAACCTGTAGGATAAGGAACACCAAGTGTAATCATAGCCCTGATCTTGGCAGGGGTGATCGCAGTATCGAGATCATTAGCAAACAACCATGGATAACTTGGCATAATGGTACCCGGAGAAATGCTGCCCGGCTCGTACATGTGATTAAAGTGCCAGCTATCAGGATACTTGCCGCCTACACGAGCCAGATCGGGACCGGTACGCTTACTACCCCACTGGAAAGGATGATCATATACGAACTCACCAGCTTTTGAGTATTCACCATAACGAACAACCTCACTCCTGAACGGACGAACCATCTGGCTATGACATAGGTAACAACCTTCACGTACGTATATATCACGTCCCTGCAGTTCGAGCGGAGTGTATGGCTTAACGCTTGCTATGGTAGGTATGTTAGACTTCACCATAAACGTTGGCATCATCTCGATAGCACCACCGATAGCTACCAATACCAGGCTGAATACCAGCATCTGAATAGGGCGACGTTCAATCCACCTGTGCCAGTGCTGCGTAGCATGTGGCTCGTAGACTTTTGTAAGCGGAGCTGCTTCTGCTGGCTCTTCGTTCATTGCATTACCGGCCTGTACAGTTTTGTAAAGGTTCCAACACATAATGAGCGCACCTATCAGGAACAATACACCACCAACACCACGCATTGCATAGAACGGTTCCATTTGTTTCACTGTATCGAGGAACTGGTATTTCAATGTACCTTCTGCAGTAAACTCTTTCCAAGCAAGGCTCTGCATGAAGCCAGCCCAATACATAGGAACGGTATAGAATACGATACCCAGTGTACCGATCCAGAAGTGCCTGTTGGCAAGCTTTATTGAATACAGCTTAGTGCGGAATATTTTAGGTATCAGGTAATAGAGAATACCAAATGTGAGGAAGCCGTTCCAACCAAGGGCACCAACGTGTACGTGTGCAATAGTCCAGTCTGTAAAGTGACTGATAGCATTCACACTCTTAAGGCTAAGCATAGGGCCCTCGAATGTGGCCATACCATAAGCTGTAACCGCAACAACCATGAATTTAAGAACCGGATCTTCACGAACTTTATCCCATGCACCACGTAGTGTAAGCAAACCATTGAGCATACCGCCCCATGACGGCGCAAGAAGCATGATAGAGAACACGGTGCCGAGTGACTGAGCCCAGTCTGGCAGAGCAGTATATAACAAGTGGTGCGGACCTGCCCATATATAGATAAATATAAGCGCCCAGAAGTGAATGATAGAAAGACGATAAGAATATACAGGACGGTTAGCAGCCTTAGGCATGAAATAATACATAAGACCGAGGTAAGGAGTAGTAAGGAAGAATGCAACCGCATTGTGACCATACCACCATTGCACCAGTGCATCCTGAACACCCGCATACCAAGAATAAGACTTCATGAAGCTGAACGGAATCTCGATAGAGTTGACAATATGGAGCATGGCAACAGTAACGAAAGTGGCTATATAGAACCAGATGGCCACATACAGATGCCTTTCCCGACGCTTAATGATGGTACCAAACATATTGATACCGAAAGCCACCCAAACAACTGCTATGAGTATATCGATAGGCCATTCCAGTTCGGCATATTCCTTACCTGATGTGTAGCCTGCAAACAGTGTGACTGCCGCAAGTACAATAATGGACTGCCAGCCCCAGAAATGGAACTTACTCAGCCCATCGCTGAACATACGGGCCTTACAAAGACGCTGTAAGGAATAATAAACACCCATGAAAATACCGTTACCAACAAAAGCGAAAATGACGGCATTGGTATGCACCGGGCGTACCCTACCGAACGACGTTGCCGCCATACCCATATTGAGTGAAGGATATACCAGCTGGAATGCTGCGAGGATACC
>CAYZKL010000042.1:17743-20389 GCA_964478855.1 uncultured Flavipsychrobacter sp. | reverse complement strand
GTCGTAAAAGAATTTATCGGTTTGCAGGGAAACAGCACCATGTGTGTCTTGAAAGGAAGTACTCATATTGTTCTTTTAAGCTTTGATTATTTATAAATTTCACTTTGGAACTCATCGTCATGCAACATTCTCATGGCAGCACCTTGCTTATCTTCATATTGATTGGTCTTGACGCTCCAGATGAACGCAGCCAGGAAGAGCCCTGCAACACAAATACTTATAACAACCAGGAAATACAGTGCACTCATAAAATGTTAATATTTACAACTACAAAACTATCCTGTACGTGAGGGGCATTTCATGACGATGCTCAAACTAAAACATGATTATCATCAGGTTATGCCCGCTATTCTGCCGACCTCAAAGAAAGATGAAGGCTGCGCGCAACAATACTGCTGACACCGCTGGCAATTATTACTATACTCAGCGTACTGCAAGGCATAAGTATTGCTGCGATCATTGGACTTAAACGACCCTGCATGGCGAAATACAGGCCAATAAGATTATAGATAATGGACACTAAAAAACTAAAACCAATAAGATACTTTGATGCCTTTGCCAGTTTCATTACGTATGGTAGCAGCGCAAAACGCTTTGCATCGAGAATGGCGTCGCAAGAGGGGGTAAAATTGTTTATATCATCGGCAAGGGTGATACCGACATTGCTTTGCTGCAGTGCTCCCGCATCATTGAGGCCGTCTCCTATCATCATCACTTTGCTGCCAGACTGCTGCAATTCTTCTATATAGCGTAATTTATCGATAGGTTTTTGCCAGAACATGAGGCGGCTCTTGCTACCGAATATCTCGCCCAGCACTTCACTTTGCTTATCGTTATCGCCGGATAACAAGGATAATTTAAAATACTGGCTAAGGCGTGGTATCATTTGCGGAACTGAATCGCGGAATATGGTATGAAAATGAAAAGCGGTTATCTTGTCATGTATCCGCACATATACAGTTGCCCTGCCATCTTTTGCTTTATTCTTTGGAAGACCGATGAAGTCGGCTGACCCCACAAGAATCCTGGTGTGTTCAATGATCACATCCAATCCCCTGCCGGGTGTTTCCTTCCAGGCGGCTACGGGAAGAGCCTCCCTGGCACCCAGCCACACTGCGAGTGCCTTGCTATAAGGATGCTTACTGCCACGAACCGCAGTGTACAGCATGTCCTTCTCATCTTCGGACAAGGAGTGACCGGAAGCTGAAACATGGTCGCCGCCGCCACGAGTGATTGTGCCTGTTTTATCAAATACAATGTGATCTATATCCGACAACTGCTCGATAACTGTAGCATCGCGCAGAAACAGGCCATTATTGCTGAAGATGCGCAGAAGGTTGCCGTTTGTGAATGTTGCAGACAGCAGCAATGCACAAGGACAGGCCACAATAAGCATAGCAGTGACGCTATTAACTATCTTAGAAGGGTCGTTTAAAGACCAGTATATAGCAGTGCCCAATGCGAGCGTGAGCAGTACCCATGTAAAATATTTGCTCAACAAATGAATAGCGCTACCCGCATCATTTTGCCCTTCTTTGTCTTTGGCAAAGGCATGATGGTTCCAGAGGGATGTAAGGTAACTGGCTGCTACCGGCTTAATGATCTGGATGGTCAGCTGCTCACCCACCTGCCTGCCACCGGCATAAACGGTTTCATTCTGCGGCACGGTAACAGGCTCGCTTTCGCCGGTAACAAAACTGTAGTCGATATATGCTTTGCCCTTTACCACTGTAGCATCTGCGGGGATGATCTCGTCGTTGTGCAACTGTACCACGTCCTTTTCCTTCAGATCCTGCAGACGCCTGCTTTCCTGGCCAGCGGCCGTAATAACAGTAACCGCAATAGGGAAATATGACTTGTAGTCACGATGAAATGAAAGTGATTTATAGGTGCGTTCCTGCACTACCCTGCCCACTAGCATAAAGAAAACAATGCCGCACATACTATCCAGAAATCCGCCGCCGGTATTGCCCAGTATCTCGTATATGCTGCGGGAAAAAGTAATGATAATAGCGAGGGCTATCGGGGCATCTATATTCAGGGTCTTTTGCTTCAACCCCTTCCACGCTGTAACAAAAAATTCGCTGGCGCTGTAAAAGAATACCGGGAGTGCGAGTAATAAATTGAGGTAGCGGAACAGATGCGCGTATTGCTGCTCTATACCTGTATCATGTGATAAGTATTCGGGGAAACTCATCATCATGATATTACCGAAACAAAAGCCTGCAATACCCAGTTTGTAAATACGTTGCCTGTTGTAGCTTTTAGTTTTCTTCTTATCCCCTTCCTCAAGGCTTATATATGGCTCATAACCAATGGTAGTAAGTAATTCAGCTATTGTACGCAGGCTGATGCGGGTCTTTAAAAAATGAATAGTAACCTCTTTGGTGGTAAAATTGAGCCTGCTTTCCGTGATGTTGTTATTCACCTTTTGCAGATGCTCCAGCAGCCACATGCAGGAACTGCAATGCACACCCGGGATATAAAAAGTAACGATGGTATGATCGCCATCGGTGAAGTGATACAGCTGTTTAGCTATATCTTCATTATCGAGGTAGGCATACTTATCGGTTCTTACACTTTTGATCTGAGATAGGCCGGGATGGGATTGTATCTTGTAGTAGTCACAAAGGCCATTATCATTGA
>CAYZKL010000042.1:11917-17733 GCA_964478855.1 uncultured Flavipsychrobacter sp. | reverse complement strand
AAAAGACCTTATCCTCTATGGCTATGCTATCTGTGATGCAGGATGTGCCGCAATGATAGCATAACGTATCTGCCTTATGCCTCAGCTTAACGGGGGCTACAGGTTCTTTAACTGCGGGCATTTATCTTCTTTTGCGCTTCCATTACTTTAGGGATCATGTATGTTCCCTCAATAAAATAGAGCTCTGTTAATGAATTTTCGAGCAGTACCATCTGGTTCCTGAGTACACGGTATGCATCGGGGTATATGGTCTCGGAATGAAGCGGTAAGGACATCATCTGCAGGCGGCTAAGGATTTCCTTGATGCGCATGTGCGATTCAGTAAGTTCCATCAGCTTTGCATCATGCTGTAAGTGGCATTTACCGGAGCAATTGCTGCAGTTATGGCTTGCTTCCTGCTTCTCGTGCAATTCTTTGATGTAGTCTATAAAGTAACCTTTGCGGTTCTCAATGTATTCGCTGATCTCTGTAACGAGTTTATTGCATAGCAATATGTACTGGGAGGTGGGCTGATGTATTTCCAGCTCTGTAAGCTTTTTAGCGTTTGCAGTGGAAGTCTTACACAAGGCTTCAATGATATCATAATAGTCCTTCCCGATCTCATCTACCAATGACAGCAGATCAATACTGTTATACTTAGAAAATATTATATTATTCACTGTGGCTGCATTTTCAGCGAAAGTATTATAGCTGACAGCCTAAAAAGATGATTGCAGATGGCAAGAAAGATGATCTTAGTCAGTTATAAAATATAGTAATTATATATTGAAGACTTAGTAATCTATACACTATAATGTAACTGCTAAAATAGTAATATGTATATCATTAATTACCCAGCAATCAGTATTGCTGACTGGTAATAAATATGTATTGCAGGGAACTAATCAATGTTTAGCACCAGAAGTAATAAGATAGGTATTCTATATTCCCCTCCCTGAGTTATGGCTAATCGTCATCAGGAACATCGCTTCATCATCAGCTACCAGGCTGTAACTATATCCTTTATGCAACATCACCATCTGTGCACCGGCCAGTGTAGCAAATTTGTCTTCTACAGTAAATTGCAGCATCCCTTCCAATACTTGTATGCATAGCATATCCTGGGCCTGCTGCTTATCGATACGCGCGCCCTGGTGCATTGCGACAAGTACGACAGATATATTATCTGTTTTAAACACAGTTATAGCATTACGGTCATTTTTCTGCCACGCCACTTCTTCCTTTATGTCCCGCATATACCGCGCCAGATCGACATGGACAAAATAATCATCAAGTGTGCGTTCTCCATACGGCCTGTTGTGCGTCGCTTCATTAAACATCTCCATTTTGCTACTATTTGGGATTGCAGATAAAACAATAGTGCCATTGTATATAATAAAATATTGCTGGTATCATTATTTATATAAGCCAAGAATGGAAACTTTCATACAAATCTTTGGTACGGGCAATAACCTCAACGCTTCACAAATGATATGCAGGAGCATTGTAGTATTTCTTATTTGTCTCATTATGATCAGGATATCGGGCAGGAGGTCGTTTGGCATACGCACACCACTGGATAACATCATAGTTATGCTATTGGGAACATTACTCAGCAGGGCTATTGTAGGGGCTTCACCATTCTGGTCGGTGATCGCTGCCAGTTTTGTAGTCGCACTATTGCACCGCATAGTAGGAAGACTAGTTGTGCAAAACAAATTCTTCCACAAACTGATAGAAGGAGATAAGATACTGCTGTACCACAACGGGCATTATATGGAGGATAATATGAAACGCGGACTGGTTTGTAAAGAGGACATCATACACGGTGTGCGAAAATTTACACATACCGAGAATATGGATGAAGTAGCATCTGTGTACATAGAACGTAACGGGGAAATAACCGTATTAAAGAAAGACAAACGGCCGGATTAATATATCATCTACCGGTTACGTACACTGATACAGTATCTCCCGGCTGACTTTCGTGTTTGTTCCTTCCTATAGCAGTGACGTAAAACTTCTGAATAAGTTGCGCATCATCCTTAACGGGATATAAATATTTAGTACCGGATATTATTTGTTTATCATTTGCCAGGCTATACTTATTATTAATAGAGTCGAAAGCATAGACATTATATGATTCGGTAAGGCTATCGCCGCTCATCCTCGGATCCCATGTGAGTGTAATTATCTTCTTCTTATCTGTAAGCAACTGAGCTGCCTTGGTCTGCTGCGGAGCAGGGGGCTCACTAATAGGGAAATAGCTGTACAACTTTTCAACACCGGGAATGTTGCTCCTGTCTGTATATTCGGCCACTACACGAAAACGGATATAGCCTGAAACCGGTGACGGTGATTTATCGGTAAATGTTCTGGCAGCCGGATCAAGAAGCCCGGATACCCTTTTATATCCTTCGGGCATATTATCCTTTTCTATGTAGAAGCCTTTAATAAACCGTTGATCTTCCTTAGGAAATGACCACTTAACATTAATACCGTCTTTGAAATAGAAACCAAGGGCAATTATCTCGTTTACCACAGATTGCCTATAACCGGCAGGATGATCTGCGGGATCGTACACATAAGGGTAAATAATGCCCTCTATACCAAAAACAGACTGGGCGCTGACACTGTATTGTGTAGGAACTGCGCCGTTTGCAGATGCGTCATTCCAAACAAATTCAGAAGGCTCTTTGCTGCTGAGCATGGTTACAGGTACTTCGTTTAGTCTTATCCCTTCCCTGTAAACATTGAAACCGGCAATATCACCTGATCTTATCTTATCCATATCCGCACGCCACATTAACAATATGCCATTACTACCTGCATTGCCCCTGGTCGTGATCTCCTGCACAGCGTTGAGATCAGGTATCTGCCCATAGTTCCATTTTACACTGTCCAGCAATCGATTTGTACCGGTAATAAAAACGCCATACTGATAATTCGTCTTCATTTTCGGGCTATGGTCTACAAAACCAAAACCCATTATCAAAGCCACGTCATAATCGTAAGTGATCATTTTTGAGACAGCCTGTACTGCTTTTTCATCATTTTTAAGCTGCTGTACAAAGGGTTCATTATCTATTTCTTCCAGCATATGTGCGGATAACAGCTTGTATAATTTTGCCTTTAGCGAACTTTCCTCTTCTTTGTCATCATTGACCACAGAAAATTTCTTCTTCACAGATACACCGGGCATTATAGGCTCAGTATTCAGTTTTACCCAATCTTTAAGGCCTTCCTTTCTCTTTATGTCAAATCCTGTGATATCATTATTCCACTTGTTAATAAACCAGACGAGTTTTACAGTTTTCCCATCGGGGCTTTGCACAAGAAGGTTAGCATGGTCGCCCTGCGCATAGGATACTTGCGTAATTAAAAGGCTTGCAAATACTATTAAAGTGGTTTTCATTTAAGAGAAAGATTTGAATTATATGAACTTTAAAGCACATATTCCAGTTCAAAAGTACCATTTTCATGGTTATCAGTTAATAGATATAAACCTCAGCTAAACCCAGGCGTATGTAAACGATGAATTTTAACAATAACCAACATGTATTTCCCCTATATTTATACTGTTTTATTACATTATGAATATACAACGCGCAACTCCGGTAAATGAGTTGCTGGCCAAACTTATCTTTTTAATACTTCCTACGGCAGCAGCGGGTTATTTCCTGCTTGTGAATATCAATCAGTACTTCAGCATTTTACAAAATCAGGCACTGGCGCAGGCGATATACCTGGCTGCGGGTATGGGTATTGCGGCAGTCTTCTATTCCTTCCGGTTCCGGTTTTTGCCATCCTTCATACTACTGCTGGTAATACTGTATAGCCTGTACAAAGGGCTGGACCAATATGAGACCGGAGAATTTGATGCATTCTTCATTGCAAGAAGGTTCCAGATCTTTGCTATTCTCTTCACTGCCGGCTGGCTTACGGGCTGGGGATTTACAAGGCTCAGATACTGGTCTGTACTGATAGCTGCAGCTATACTCTGCAGCGGAGTGGCGCTGATCGCCAAATCGAATGTGGAAACGGTGAAGGGGCTGATGCTGTCCTTTACACCTGCATTGCTGTATGCAGTGTATATCATATTCACCGCAGAACAGATCTATAACTACAAGGATAAGTCACAGAAATTCTGGTGGTTCCTGACACGGCGTTTGCTATTGTTTATACTACTTGCGGGTTTATTCCTCGGTGCTATCATCTGGTGGAAGTATAATGAAATAAAAGCTGTAGTTGATAATTTTGGCGGAGGTGGAAAGGCTGGCAAGAACAGCATGCTCAAAAAGAATAAGGATAATACTTTTGACATCAAAGATTATTCAAGGCTGAGCAGTTCACTGGGCAGAAGCCAGGAACTTTTGTTCTGCGCCCATATCAACAACTTCTTCCCGGGTACAGATATACCGAATCCACTTTACCTGACCGCATTTTACTTTACCAAGTTTGATACGCTTACAGAGACATTTGAAAGAGATTCTACCATACCATTTAACGATCTTTTTGAGCCAGACCCATCGAAGATCGCTCTGTTCAATACCAAAACAGACTCGAGCGTAATACGCAACAGCCTGGGTGAAAAACTACGCTCAACGGTGGAAGTAGAGATATATAACAAACAACTGTCGCCATCTACCTACCTGGCTCCGAACGTAGGTTATTTTGTGCAGCCAATAGCAATTGAAAAAGATTTCAGGGGGCAGTTCGTCTCAGCATACCGTACGAAGAGTTATACGTCTGTGCTGAACAGTGCCTACTTTGTTTACAATGTCAACAATCCGCAGATCAAAGAATTCCAGGAAAAGCGATTTGAGGTATTGAGAAAAGTAAAAGACTATGAAGGTACAGATGCCAAATTCATGCGGTACTATACCTATATGCCAAGCAATGATAAGTTTAGGACGATAAGCGCACTGGCACATAAAATAACAGATACCGCACACACACCCGTAGATAAGGTACTGGCTATCCGTAACTACTTCCTGGCAAAGGATGAGAACGGCCAGCGTATCTATTCTTATACGGACAACCCAGGAGTACCTGACCTGCCTAACGCATCGAAACTACTGTACTTTCTGAATGAGAACCATAAAGGCTACTGCGCTTATTATGCAGGTGCCACCCTGTTCTTATTGCGTTCGCTGGGTATCCCATCTAGAGTGGCAGTAGGGTTCATGACAGAGGACCGCAGCGACAAAAATAAGGGCTGGTACTGGTATTATGCCAACCAGGCCCATGCATGGATACAGGTATATTTCCCGGGATATGGCTGGCTGGACTTTGATACCACCGTAGGCAACGATAACGAGAACCGCCCTACCCCACAACCGGATGGAACACCACCAATGCAGCCACCAAAAGCATGGCTGGCCATTGAAGGCATGGTAGAAGATGTAGATACTCTTGCCAAAAGGATGAAAGTATCGGTAAAGCAATTTGTATTTCATGATAAGGAGTACAAACTTACCGAACCAGCTACGCTGAGTCTTGACATGAAGGTTGCGGTGATATACCGGGACAGCCTTGCGGTACCGCTGAAATCAGTACAGAAAGGAGATGAAGGCACAGCCGTATCTTATGCAGATGCACTGAAAAACATGGAGGCGACACCAGTGGAATCAGCAGCATCATTAGTAAAGAGGCTACCGGCGCCAACACCTATCGATGAAGTATACCTGAAAAGGAAAGATGTAGCCAATCAGAAAGAAAAACCACCTGTGGTTACCCAGCCCAAAACCACATCGTGGAGGGATATGCTGCTGCTGATAACAGACCTAGTGGTTATTTTGCTGATCATACTATTCCGTTTACCGGTAATGGTGCTG
>CAYZKL010000042.1:0-11907 GCA_964478855.1 uncultured Flavipsychrobacter sp. | reverse complement strand
GAATTATTACAAACTCCGCCATAAAATGGCTAAAAACCCGGATCAGAAAGCATATTGGGCTTACCGTGCGGCTACATTCTACCTGCACCAGGTAGGTGTATTCAGGGGAGCACTAACGCCTATGCAGTATGCACACAATGTAATAGACCCAAGGTTCGGGACATCATTTACAGGGTTTATGAATGTGTACCTGAAGCTGAAATATGCAAAACAACCATTAAATGTTACAGAACAAGAATATGTTTCCGTATTTTTAAAGCCGTTCCTCAAAACTGTAAGTAAGCAGGTGCCATATAGCAAACGCTTCTGGGGCTTTATGAACACAATAAGGACCCTTGGCTTTTTTGCTAGGCCTGAGGATGGAAAAGAAATGTAAATTTGCGCTATCAATCACTACCAATGAACAACAAACCGGATAACATATACAAAAAAAAGACCGGCAATTTTGACGAAAAGCCACGCGGCCCAAGGCGTGCTATTCGGGCACTATGGATCGGGTTCATTTTGTCTGTTATCTTGCTTGTCATATTAGTCATATCCATAGAAAACGGGATGGTGGGTTATATGCCGTCACTCGCCGAACTTGAGAATCCTCAAAGTTCTATATCATCTGATGTGTATGCAGGAGACGGTGTTACCCTGCTGGGCAGGTACTACGTACTTGACAGATCGAACAGTAAATTCTCTGAAATATCACCAAATGTGATCAATGCGCTGCTGGCTACCGAGGATGCGCGTTTTTATGAACATGCAGGTATCGATCCGATAGCAACGGCGGCAATACCGGCATACCTGATCACACGGAAAAAACGTGGATCGTCTACCATTACCCAACAGCTGGCCAAGAACCTGTTTCCAAGACAGAGTGGCAGTTTCCTTACACTGCCATTCATGAAATTAAAAGAGTGGGTACTGGCTGTGAAACTTGAGCGTAACCTTACCAAAAACGAGATCATTACCATGTACCTGAATACGGTACCATTTGGTGATAACGTCTATGGCATACGCAATGCGTCTCTTACCTTTTATAATAAGACACCTGATAAAGTAACCTATGATGAAGCAGCGGTACTGGTGGGTATGCTGAAAGGGAACACCATCTATAACCCACGCAGCCACCCGAAGAGAGCCCGTGAACGTAGGAATGTAGTGCTGGAACAGTTGTACAAGTACAACTACATAACAGAAGCTCAAATGGCCGAACTGAAGGAAAAAGAAACACCGCTTGACTATCATAAGATAGACTACCATGATGGTATAGCGCCTTACTTCCGCCAGGTAGTGGAGCAGCAAGTAAAAAATATATTAAAGGACCTGAAAAAACCGGATGGCACACCATACGACATATATAAGGATGGTCTGAAGATTCACACTACTCTGGATGTACGCATGCAGCGATATGCCGAAGAAGCCATGCAGGAACACCTTACAGAACATCAGCAGAAATTCCTGGGACAAACGGCATATAAAGACGGTACAGTGTGGAAAAGCAGTAATGCACAAAACATACTCAATACCGCTATCAAATCATCTGACCGTTATCAATCATTCCGTAACCAGGATATGAGCGATGAAAAGGCACTCGCCGCAATGAAAGTGCCAATAAAGATGAGGGTATTTACCTGGAATAAAATGCACTATAAGGATACAGTGATGAGCCCTATCGACTCTATCAAGTATATGAAGCTATTCCTGCAGTCGGGCTTTATGGCTATGGACCCTAAAACGGGAGAAGTGAAAGCCTGGGTAGGCGGACTGGATCATACTTTCTTCCAGTATGACCACGTGAACGTGAACACTAAGAGACAGGTAGGATCTACAATAAAACCACTGCTGTACACATTTGCGGTAAACAATGGTTATTCGCCATGCGGTATTGTGCAAACATCTCCGCAGGACTTCCCTACTATGGCAAAGCCATATGATGCCGGCGGATCAGATGAAGGTAACCTTCAAATGAAAACGGCACTTGCAAAATCGATCAACAATGCGGCACTATACATACTGAAGCAGGTAGGAATAGATCCTTTCGTGGACTTTGCACACAAGTGCGGGATAGTGAGCCGCATGGATAAATTCCCGTCTGTGGCACTAGGGGTATCAGATATATCGTTGTTCGAGATGATGAACGCGTACAGTATGTTCCCAAGCGGCGGATGGAACACACAGCCTTATTTCATTACCAGGATAGAAGACAAGAATGGTATGCTCATCAAAAATTTTGCGCCGGCGCAAAAAGAACTGATAGATGCCAATACCGCATATAAAATGGTGAAGATGATGCGTGGCGTGGTAGATTTTGGTACAGCACACCGTATCCGTTTCCGTTACAACATTACCGCGGATGTCGCCGGAAAAACCGGAACTACCAATAACCAGGCCGATGCATGGTTCATCGGTTACACCCCTCAGTTACTTGCCGGTGCATGGGTAGGATGTGACGACCGTGAATTCAGGTTCAGAAGTGAGGCGTTGGGACAAGGTGCTGCAGCTGCATTGCCGATATGGGCACTGTTCATGAAAAAAGTATTTGCCGATAAGAAGCTGAACATAGACCCTAATGCAAGATTCAAACAACCCGATGGCTTTGATGACTGTGATGTGAGTGACTCTACCAGTGTGAAGCGCGGCGGCAATGAGAAAGCAGGCAAGGATGTGGAAGTACTGGAAAAAGCCGCACCAATAGCACCGGATAACGGGTTTGATTAAAGAACACTGAATGAGTATTAAGGTAAAGATAGTTAACGACCCGGTTTACGGATTCATACGTTTTCCGGAGCCGGAACTGATAAAAGTAATAGACCATCCCTGGTTTCAGCGATTGAGGAATATAAAGCAAATGGGCCTTGCACACCTGGTGTACCCCGGAGCCATGCATACCCGTTTCGCACACTCGCTGGGTGCCTGCCACCTAATGGGCAAGGCGCTTGATGAACTGAAAGCAAAAGACATAAGCCCTGATAAAGATGAGCACCTCGCAGCACGACTGGCTGCTCTACTGCACGATATAGGCCACGGGCCATTTTCCCATTCCCTTGAGCATTCATTAGTGGGTGTATCGCATGAGTGGTTATCGCACCTGATCATGCAGCGAATGGACGGTGAATTTGGCGGACTGCTGCAAAAGGCGATACAGGTATTCAGCCACTCCTACCCCAGCAAGTACCTGCACCAACTGGTATCGAGCCAGTTGGATGTGGACCGCATGGATTACCTGAACCGTGACAGCTTTTATACCGGCGTATCAGAAGGAGTGATCGGTTATGACAGAATTCTCCAAATGCTATCGGTACGGGATAATGAACTGATGGTGGAGGAGAAAGGTGTACACTCGGTAGAGAAATTCATAATAGCCCGCAGACTGATGTACTGGCAGGTGTACCTGCACAAAACAGTACTTGGGGCCGAAATGCTGCTCATCAACATTCTGAGACGGGCAAAAGAACTGGTAAAAGAAGGTAAACCGCTGTTTGCTGCCCCTTCGTTGAATTATTTTTTGCAAAGAAATCTGACAAAAGATGACTTTGCCGACGACCCAAAACATCTTGATAATTTTTGCAACCTGGATGACAATGATGTCATGGTTTCTATCAAAGCATGGCAAACGCATGACGACAAAGTATTATCTATGCTATGTAAGATGCTAATTTTAAGAAAATTATATAAGGTTGTGCTCAGTTCTGAATCTTTGGCAAGCAATTTGGAGCAGAAAAGGGCAGAGGTGCAACAGAAGTATGGATTTGGGGCAAATGAGCTGAAGTATTTTGTATTTGATGGCGTCACATCGAACAGCAGCTATAATATCAATGAAGAGCTGATAAAGATAGAGACCAAAAGCGGGGCAGTAAAGAATATTACAGAAATTGAAGATTCGTTAGTGAATCAAACACTTGCCCGTGCGGTACATAAAAACTACATTTGCTATATCCAATGATCAAGGCCCTTGCAACAAAAAAGACAAATGAACGTTTGTTTAGAATGTAAACACCAGAAACATAACCACACATGCAGTTTACAGCGCAGCAGATAGCAACCTTGATACAAGGCAAATTGTAGGGAAACCCGGATGCCAAAGTAAGCAATGTATCGAAGATAGAGGAGGCCAAGAACGGGTCATTGAGTTTTGTATCTAACCCTAAGTATGAAGAATACCTTTACGACTCAAAAGCATCGATAATCATTGTAAATGAATCGCTGGAGATAACCAGGGCTGTAAAACCGACACTGATAAGGGTGAAGGATGCATACAGCAGTTTTGCGTTGTTGCTGGAAAAATACAATGAAATGATATCCGGCGGTACAAAAACAGGTATCGAGCAGCCATCATATATATCACCTACGGCTAAAGTAGGCACAGATGTGTATGTAGGCGCATTTACTTATATAGGCGAGCATGCGGTAATTGGTGACGGAGTTAAAATATACCCCGGCTGCTACATTGGCAACAATGTGACGATAGGTGCCGGATCAAAAATATATTCAGGAGTAAAGATATATGATGAATGCCATTTAGGTGCAAAAGTGGTAATTCATTCAGGTACAGTAGTAGGTGGTGACGGTTTCGGCTTTGCGCCGCTACCAGACGGCACTTATAAAAAGATACCACAGATAGGCAATGTGATCATAGAGGATGATGTGGAAATAGGCACTAATACAACAATTGACCGTGCTACTATGGGATCTACGATCATCAGGAAGGGTGTAAAACTGGATAACCTGATACAGATAGCCCATAACGTGGAAATAGGCGAAAACACGGTTATTGCGGCACAAACAGGGGTATCGGGCAGCACAAAAGTGGGCAAAAACTGCATTATAGGCGGGCAGGTAGGTATGGTAGGTCATATACATATAGCAGATGGCACCCGGATCAATGCCCAGAGCGGATTATCGAAATCAATAACCAATGAGGCAACTACTTTGAACGGTAGTCCGGCATTTGATTATAAAAGTTCATTAAAAAGTCAGGCAATTTTTAGAAATTTGCCTGAATTACAACAGCGCCTTCAGAAACTCGAGGAAACTGTTCAGGAATTAACTGCATTATTAAGTACGCAAAACCTGGAGTATAAAAAGTGAATGAAGACAATTTAACACTAACGCAGAGCAAGACAAAAACGGATACGTTGCACTCAACAAAGCATAGTCAGAATCAGCAGACATTAAAGGGTTCAGTTACCCTGCACGGAGTAGGGTTACATACCGGGGCACACGTAACCATGACCATGAAACCGGCCAACCCGGGTTATGGCATCCGCTTCCAGCGTATCGATCTGCCTGAAAAGCCGATCGTAAAAGCTGATGTGGACTATGTGGTGGACACATCACGTGGTACTACCATTGAATTCAATGGTGCCCGTGTAAGCACTATAGAACATACACTGGCCGCACTAGTGGGCCTGGGCATAGACAATGTGCTTATAGAAATGGACGGACCTGAAGTTCCTATTATGGACGGCAGTGCCCGTGAATTCATGGAGGCAATAGACAGCGTAGGTATAGAAGAGCAGGACGCAAAGCGTATTGTTTACTCTATAGATACCAACATCCATTTTTACGATCCTGTAAAGAACGTAGATATGCTGGCGGTACCATCTGCCAACTACCAGATCACCACGCTTATTGATTTCAACTCGCCGGTACTGGGTACCCAGCATGCTTCACTGAAACATATATCAGAGTTCAGGACGGAGATAGGTCCGTGCCGTACATTCTGCTTTTTGCATGAACTGGAGTACCTGCTGGACAACAACCTGATAAAGGGGGGTGACCTCAGCAATGCAATAGTAGTAGTGGATAAAGTGGTGAGCGAAGAAGAGCTTGCACGACTTGCCAAAGTATTCAACAAACAAAAAATAGAAGTAAAACACGAAGGCATACTCAATAACATACAGCTGCACTACCCTAACGAACCATCGAGGCATAAACTGCTTGATGTGGTAGGCGACCTGGCACTAATAGGCCATCCAATAAAGGCGCATATCATAGCCAGCAGGCCGGGACACGCATCGAACGTAGAGTTTGCGAAAAAGATAAAGCAGTACATCAAGAAGAATAAGCACCTTTCTGATATACCTCATTACGACCCATCGCAGCAGGCTATTTACGACATCACACAGATATCGAAGATACTGCCGCACAAATTCCCTTTCCTGCTTGTAGATAAGATCATAGAACTGAGCGATAACCACGTGGTGGGTATCAAGAATGCAACGTTCAATGAAGAATTCTTCCAGGGCCACTTCCCCGGCAACCCAGTTATGCCGGGTGTGCTGCAGATAGAAGCGCTGGCACAGACAGGTGGCATACTGGCACTTAACAATTACAGCGACCGCGAGAACTACGATACCTATTTCCTGAAGATAGATAAAGTACGTTTTAAGAACCTGGTAAGGCCGGGCGATACGCTGATACTGAAACTGGAATTACTCAGCCCGATACGCCGTGGTATCTGTGAGATGAGAGGTGCTGTATATGTAGGCAATAAACTAGCTACCGAAGCGGAACTGGTAGCACAAATCGTGAGAAAAGATAAAAAATGATCCACCCTCTTACATACGTCCACCCGGACGCTAAAATAGGCCCCAATGTGAAAATCGATCCTTTCACCACTATACATAAAAATGTAGAGATTGGTGAAGGCACATGGATAGCATCGAACGTGACGATAATGGAGGGCGCAAGGATAGGCAAGAACTGCCGCATATTCCCGAGCTCTGTAATATCTGCCATACCACAGGACCTGAAGTTCAAAGGCGAAGATACCATTTGTGTCATTGGCGATAATACGACCATACGTGAGTGTGTGACCATAAACAGGGGCACCACAGACCGCAATATGACCAAGATAGGCAACAACTGCCTGATCATGGCATATACCCATATAGCACACGATTGCGAGGTAGGTAACCAATGCATATTCTCGAACAACACGACCCTGGCCGGCCACATTGTAGTGGGCGACTGTGTGGTGCTTGCCGGACTTACTGCTGTACAGCAGTTTGTACGTATAGGCTCTTATGCATTTGTAACCGGTGGTTCACTGGTACGCAAGGATATACCACCGTATGTAAAGGCCGCACGTGAACCACTATCTTATGTAGGGGTAAACTCTGTAGGCCTGAAACGCCGCGGGTATTCCATTGAAAAGATCAACCACATACTCGATATTTACCGTATCCTGTTTGTGCGTGGCTACAATGTATCTAAGGCACTGAGCATTATAGAAACGGAGATACCTGTATCAGATGAACGTGATGAGATCATCAGCTTTGTACGTGAGACAGGCCGTGGTATTATGAAGGGTTATATCCGCCGCCACAGCGAGGATCTGCCTTAAAGTTTAATGTATCTGTATCAACAATAATACTGAAAGGCAATACATGCGGTATTGCCTTTTTCTTTTACCAAATTATATTGTGCAACTTTTTGGGTACTACTTTTTACTTTTGACCTGATGAAGATCTCCCTGGAGCATATCAGCAAGCGGTTTCAGAAACACTGGATATTCAAGGATATTAGTTATTCCTTTGCCATGCCGCATGCCTATGCACTACTGGGACCAAATGGTTGCGGTAAGTCTACCCTGCTGCGCATAATAGCAGGTATGCAGGCGCCTTCACTTGGCAAGACCTTTTACATGGATGATGCAGGGAACAGTATAGCCAAAGAAAAGGTATTTGCGCACATCAGCTATAGTGCGCCGGGTATGGAACTGGTAGAAGAACTGAACCTGAGGGAATACCTGGAATTTCATTTCTCCTTTAAGCGACCGTTGCAAGGACTAACTATAGATAAAATTATAGAACTGACCGGGCTGAAAGACATAGCCGATAAGCCGATCAGTGACTACTCATCTGGTATGAAGCAGCGGGTGAAACTGGCGCAGGCCATATTTTCAGACACACCGATACTGCTGCTTGATGAACCATGCACCAACCTGGACCAGCATGGCATGGAACAATACCGGGAATGGATAGAAAGCTACGGCAAAGACCGCCTGGTGATCATAGCATCTAATGATGTACGGGAATATTTCTTTTGCAGGGAACAATTAGTGATTGAAGACTATAAATAATTACCTTTGCGCCTCTTACAGGCCTCGTAGTACAATGGATAGTATAAGAGTTTCCGAAGCTCCAGATCCAGGTTCGATTCCTGGCGAGGCCACCAAGATGAGAGCGGAGTGTGAGTGCGGAGAGCGCCCATGTTTCGCTTTCCTTTTTTCCACAAAATGAGAACGGGTGCGCAGCGCAAAGAGCGATGCCACCCGTTTTGATTTCTCTCCTGCTGCCGCTCTGCTTATCACTATATTGCCCAATTATCGTTTGATACACAGATAAAGTTGAACATATTATTTCAACGGTGCCGGTGCGCCTTCAAAATGTTTGTATTTGCCGAGCAGTAGACCGATCCGATAGATAATTGGTAAGATCACTTTCTTCACGAAAGCCGGTATTTCGGGCAGATCATACTCTGTTGCATACCTTGTCATAAGGTACGCTCCGTCAAACTTCTCCGGCTCCCCTTTCCCTGACTTGTTTTGCGCAGCATACAACGCTGAAAGGAAAAACACTATAGAATTTGCGGGTTGCACCCATCCTTTACAATTCAGCACATCGTCTCCCGCATTCCAGAAGCGGTGAGGAGTGCCTCGTTTAAATAAAACAGATTCTCCCGCAGAAGCATATTTTGGTTCCTGCCCCAATAGCTGGTAGCCAAGCCGGCCTTTTACCACAAGGAGTTCTTCGTCCTGTTTAAAATGAGTGTGCATTACAGGTCCGTGCCCCGGCGTTACAAAGTTTTCGAGAATTGCTTTGCCGTTATCCTGCAATTCATGAAAGATGATCTTTTCTCCAATGCAGTTTTCGATTGTGTATGGAAATTGTACTTTCATCACGTTAAGTTTCGACAAAAATACTTATTTTTGGACATTGTCCAAATTTTATGAAAACAGAAGAAAAAATAGTTTCAAAGGCATTGGAGCTGTTCAATGAGAAGGGCATTGAATATGTGGGTATGAGAGAACTTGCAGTTATCCTGGGCATCAGGGTAAGTAATATTACCTACTACTTCCCTACCAAGGATGACCTGGTAAACAGAATTGCTTTAGATCTGAACAAAGAGAATTCAAAAATAATCATTGAATACCCGGACCTGACAATGCATGGGTTCCTCGATATGATACACCAGGCTTTTCATAACCATACGCGGTATCGTTGTCTCTTTTTAAGCTTTGTGCATTACATGACACATAATAAAGCAATTTCAGAAAAATATAAGCAAACACAAATAAACCGAACAACTGTCATGAGCGCCAACCTAGCGAAGCTTAGAAATGAAGGGTATCTAAAACCAAGTGCCGAGAGCGAGATAGATAATATGGTTTCAGTCATTACACTTATAGCACGATTCTGGATATCAGAGGCTGCTGTTACTTACCGGCATTTAACATCACAAGAACAGATAAATCACTACTCCAGAGTAGTAGCTAATTTTCTGATCCCATATGCAACAGCAAAGGGTAAAAAAGAAATCGATGATTTTGTAACAATGTTATCGCGTGTTTAGGCCTAATCTGAAGGTTCGCATTCAGCAATAAGCACTAATAACATAATAGGTGCATAGCATTGCCACCCTTTCTTATGTAGTATAAAGAGCTACTCGCTCGCTTTATGCGCATCAATATTCCTTTCTCCTACCTATTTGAAAACTACACTTCCTGTTATTAGCCGCACCCCATTGATCAATTAAGTGGGAATGTTATTGCCCGTTAAATATTATCAAGGGATAATTAAAAAAAGGACGATATAGAAAAAAATAAATTTTCGATGAAATCGTATCGCCATATTTGAAATTGTTATTTAAAAGTTAACCAAAGCACTACGTGGCACGATACTTGGCTATTAGACTTCGATAATGAAAATTAATTCATTATATATATGTCAAATATGCACACATTATTATCCACTGCACTACGAACGCTTATTCTGTTTTTATTGCCGGTAATCAGTTTTGCGCAAGCGCCCGTTTTGGGGACTGCCGCAAAATTTGTTCTTTTTACAACAAACGGGGCAATGACCTGTTCCGGAACAACATATCTGAATCACCTTACCGGTGATGTAGGATCAAACCTGGCAGGAAGTGTTACAGGTTTTGGTAACGTGGATGGAGTAATGCATGTGTTTGATACAGCCACAGGGGATGCTGCCGCCGATGTAGTGAGCTTATATACTCAATTGAGTACATCAATACCAACCGGAGCACTAAGCAGCCCTTTCGGAGGCGGAGTAATCCTTGCTCCCGGAGTATATTCTATTCCTACTGCTGCAACGCTTACGGGAGATCTTATATTAGACGCCGGCGGCGACCCGGGTGCGGTATTCATTTTTCAAATCGGGGGCGTTCTTTCTACCAATGCGTTAACCAAAGTAAAATTACTTAATGGCGCTATGGCATGTAATGTATTCTGGCAAGTAGGTGGCGCCGTAAATGTGGGCACAGGTACATTTATGCGAGGTACTATAGTAGCTAACGGGCAAATAGACCTGACCAGCACACTGGATACACTGGAAGGAAGAGCACTTGCTATGAATGCACCTGTCTTAGTGAGCCAGTTAGTTGCATATACCCCAATAGGTTGTGGTAGTCCTTACCTGACAGGACCCGCAGCACCGGCACTGGCATCAACGGCTACATATGGCGTATTTTCAAGCATAGGTGCTGTAACAAGCACACCGGTAACATATGTTATAGGAGATGTAGGGGCTAACACCACCGTACCCAGCGGGTTTGTTCCGGGAAATGTAACTGGCACTATCCGCTCTATGAATACTTTAACCGCAGCTGCTGCCGGTGATCTTACGAATGTATATAACTACCTGGTAGCGATGCCTGCTGATATTCATCTACTGGACCCCGCAAACCTGGGGTATGGCCTGGTACTGACGCCACACTCTTACCAGATAACGGGAATAACACAACTGACAGGAAGTTTGATATTAAATGCACAAGGTAATCCTAACGCAATATTTGTAATAAAGATCAATGGTAGTTTTACAACAGGCACTTTATCAAAAATCGTATTAACGAATGGTACACAAGCTAAAAATGTGTATTGGAAAATTGACGGCGCTGTAAATGTATTTTCAAATTCTGTTTTCAACGGAACGCTGGTCGTTGCGGGAGCTATCACATTAAATACAGGCGACACTCTTAATGGCCGTGCAATGACCATCAACGGAGCTGTAGCCATTAACGGAAGTTATATAAACATTACTCCACTTGCATGTGTTGCCGCACCAATTACCGGCAATATGACCGTTTGTGAAGGTTCTACTACAACTTTGTCTGATGCAGACCTTGGTGGTACATGGGAAAGTAGCGACACTACAGTAGCTACAATAGATTCAACATCAGGTATAGTAACAGGAATTGCCGCAGGTACATCAGTAATAAAATATACTACAGCACTGGCATGTGAAGCTACGACTACGGTTACTGTAAATCCATCACCGGGTATTATTACCGGTGCAAACCGTGTATGTACAGGTTCTGCAACAACACTGTCTAATGCAACGACAGGAGGCACATGGTCCAGCAGCAATCCATTGGTTGCATCAGTAGGATCAACTGACGGGATTGTAACCGGCATTACACCCGGTAATGCTATCATTACCTATTCAACCGGAGCAATATGTGTATCTACTAAATCAATGACAGTTGACGCCTCACCTATCGCAGGTGCGATCACAGGTTCATCAACAGTTTGCCAGGCCAGCACAACTACATTAAGCAATGCGATTGGTGGTGGTGTATGGACATCAGCAAACCCGGCTATTGCAAGTGTTGGATCAGCAAGCGGCATTGTAACAGGTCTTGCGGCAGGCACTACCGATATCAGCTACA
>CAYZKL010000041.1:0-31986 GCA_964478855.1 uncultured Flavipsychrobacter sp. | reverse complement strand
TCCAGATACAGTTCCAGTTCCTTGCCTGATATTTCCTGGCTGTCCAGTGCCCCACCCTTGTACGGGTCCCTTGGCCGGTTGAATTTGTCACGCTCCAGGTAATGGACACCACGCTGACCGCGGAGTACCTCTTCATACTGCAGTTCCAGCCCACTGAGGCCGGCATAGTCGCCCTGGCGATAGGATGCATATCGTGGGCGTTTTAGCATTTCGGGCGATACCTCACCTATGTAGCCCAGGAATATGCCTGCAATAGGCCGTTTGTATTCCCTGATATTACGTTCCACGAGTTCAAACCCGGTGAAGAGGTACGCATTTTCCTGAAAACGAGCTGTCTGCTCCTGGTTCAACAGTTCCATGAATGTACTCTGGCGCACATCGATATTACGCTCCTGTACCCGCTTCATGATGCTTTTATACCCTTTTATATCAATATCCAAAGCAGCGCATAACTGGGCGGTATCAAACGTTTTGGGGATATTACGCGGAGTTACCATAAGGTCATACGTGACCGTATTGGAAAGTATGTTTTTCCTCCTCCTGTCCATGATCACCCCACGGGGTGGATAGACCACTTTTTTATATATGGCGATGTCATTGGCCAGTATTTTATATTTCGGCTCAAAATTCTGCAAGAAAAAGAGTCTGAGCAGAATAATGATGGCGACACCTATAAAAATGAAGCTAATGACGTATTGACGCGGGTTTGCCGCTGCTGACATACCTTAGAATTATTAAAAGAAATTAAGACTACAAACCTACCATAAAAAGCAAAGAAATACATTGAATAAAACGACGGTAAACACAACTATTTATACAGCATAAGTGAGTAAAACAAACTAAAAAATGTTTGTTTATTCTGAAAACCATCCTTAACTTTGCAGCCCCTTAACAAAGGGAAGGTCAGTCCGATGGTGTAACGGTAGCACCACAGTTTTTGGTACTGTTTGTCTAGGTTCGAATCCTGGTCGGACTACAAAAATGAGAGCGAAAGAAACAGAGCGAAAAGCGATGTGGCTTTCGCTCTTATAGTTCCCCTCGCTTTCGCACGTTATATTACACTTTTCATTAGCTTTGTTTGTACAAACGCACTTATATGAAAAAACTATTTACACTTTTTGCAGCTATTGTGGCCTGCAACGTCGCAATCGCTCAGATACCCAATCACAGCTTTGAGTTATGGGATTCATCGGCCGGCTTCAAGCAACCTGTTAGCTGGGGCAATCCTGATTCATTGACCCATATACTTTCTGTTTATCCCTGCGAATGGGATTATCCGGGCTACTCGGGACCAAGTTATATGAAACTTACCTCAAAGAACACAGGACTGGGCGTAGTACCGGGTGTTGCAATAAGTGGCAAGATCAATTATACAACTTTTGGCGCCCGCTCAGGTTTTGCTAATACTACCCGTCCTGCAGCTCTTACCGGAGCATGGCAATATATGGCATTTGGCAGCGACCAGGGGCATATAGCTGTTTTGTTATCTAAATGGAATACAACTACAAACAGCCGAGATACGGTATCCTTCACTGATTACCTTTTGCCGGGTATGGTGATGAGCTGGGCTACCTTCTCCATACCACTCACCTACCAAATGGGCTCAGCGCCGGATACTGCAATCATCGTCTTGTCTGCCAGCGGCTTAGTGCCTGTAAATAACAGTTACCTGTATGTGGACTCCCTGGGCTTTTCAGGTACTGTGCCATTAGGTGTTGTTACCACTGCTACTAATAATACTCATGCAACGATCTACCCTAACCCGGCAGGGAATGAAGCTACTATTTCGTTCAATAACAGATCAGGCAGGCATGTTACAATCAACGTTAGGGATGTAAGCGGCAGGATAATTGCCTCACTTACACCTGATACAGTTGCAGGAGAGAACCGTTATTCATTGAGCACATCAGGTTATGCTAAGGGTATATATTTCGTCGGTATAAAAGATGAAGATGGTACTACAGAGCACAAACTAGTGATTCAATAACAGAACTAATAAAAACAACAAAAGCAGCACATGTGCTGCTTTTGTTGTTTTTGTGTTTTATTAAAGAACTATTGTACCGTTACTTTTGCAGTGTACCTGTTATGCACAGTAGCCACTGTGATGAAATAGATGCCGGGCTGCGGCCCTACAGTTACATCTGATATGGTATTAGTTGTCGTATCGAATTCATTTACCTTTTGACCAATAATATTGGTAATTGTAACGTGGGCAATTTCATTGAGGTGAGCTACTACATCAAGGCTAAAGTTACCATTGTTTGGATTTGGATACACTTTTAGTTCCTCATTTGCACCGGTAACATTCCATGTAGCCACATTACTGTCAATTGTTGATGTCGTATCACATTCTTCAGCAGTCATTACCCTAATTTCTTTGGTTGCAGTAGTTACGCCACAGCCGTTGTTAAGTGTATAAGTAACAGTGGTCTTACCGGACGTGAGTCCGAAAGCAACGCCACCGGGAAATCCTAACATTGTACCGTCGAATGCAAAAGCAATGAGCGGATCAGTTGTGCTCCATGTACCTCCTGTTGAAAAATTGAGGAGTATAAGGTATGCAAACGGACAAACAGTAGAATCGCATATGATCGGCATAGCAGGAAGGTCTGTTGATATGGTAGTGACTGCAGTGTCTGTGCCACAAGTATTAGTAACAACATAACTAATGTCGCTGGTACCCGGTGACATACCTGTAACAAGACCACCACTGCTTACTAATGCACTTGTCATATTGCTGCTGTACCATACGCCTCCTGCATCGCCATCGTTAAACAACGATAGTAAAGAACCGGCGCAAACACCAGTTCCACCTGATATAGTTCCGGCATATGGTAAAGGATTCACCATAACAGTAGTAGAAGCAATTGCCGAACCACAGGCTGTTGTTACTGTATATAATATGCTGTCAGGACCTGGAAAAATTCCTGTGACAACGCCCATCATATCCACCGATGTACTGCCTGAAGTACTGCTCCATACGCCACCGGGTGCTGATTCAGATAAAATGATACCAGCACCTACACATAGGACTGAAGCCCCGGTTATGGGACCAACTACAGCTAATGGATTTATGGTAATTATGGTACTTGCAGATGAACTACCACAAGCATTTGAAACAGCATAACTGATCGTATCTAAACCTGCATAGATAGCAGTCACCATACCTGCTGAAACCGTTGCACTGCCGTTAGATGCACTCCATACGCCACCAGGATCACCGGTAGTAGTAAGTGTTATAGAATCACCTTCGCAGATCGCTGAGGCCCCACTGATAGTACCTGAAAGTAAGACAGGTAATACATCAATTGTCTTGGTAGCTATTGCAGATCCGCAGCTATTAGTAACAGCATACATAATAGTATCTCTACCGCTCATGACACCAGTAACTACCCCACCGGAGGTTATAGTTGCTGTGCCATTGCTGCGGCCCCACACACCCCCTGGTACTGAATTCGTGAGGGTGGCGGGCATCCATAAACATGATAAAGACGACCCGGAAATGACCCCAACTGTAGGTAAAGGATTGACGGCAACAGTTTTTGACGCAACCGCAGAACCACAACCATTCGATACTGTATAATAGATGGTATCAATACCTGCGCTTACACCTGCAACAACACCAAATGTAGAAACGGTAGCGTGGGTATTGCTGCGGCTCCAAACGCCACCACCAATGCTGTTGGCAAGCGTAATAAACGATCCGACACATACAGCCGAGAGGCCGGTAATTGTTCCGGCTACAGGCATCGGATTTACTGTTATCCTGATTTTTGTAGTATCCGAAAATGTACCGTCTGATATTATTATACTGAATGAATCGGTGCCTGAATAACCAAATGTTGGTGTATAGCTTAACCCGGACGGCGTAATACTACCACCGGTAGATGTAGCGCTATAGGTTGCAGTCAATGATCCATGTAAAGCACCCGACAGTATGCTCCAGGTTTCTGTTTCACTTACATCAGCATCATTTATGGTCAACAATGAATTGATGCAATTAGCACCAGAATTCTGGCATACAGCAAATGTCTGGACAGCACCACCTGTAAAAGTTGGCGCAACTTGTGCACTTGCACTGAACGCACTGCCGGCAATGCATAGTATAAGTAAAAAACTAAGTCTCATATTTATCATTTTGTACGAAATTAGTGTATGTTTTAATTATATAAGATATTTGAGTCCGAATATTATTTATTCTGTATCAATAAGTTAATTGAAGTAGCTGCGGGTAGTGTATATTTTTCGAACATAGATGTCTTTATTCTTTCCAATAACAAATTCGCTTAATCCTACATGGCTTTTGTTTTTCGGGCTCCAGTCATATGTATAGCCAAGATGGGAGAATGGATATTGCTTCATCATATCCGGATCGGAATATGACTCATACATATATTGGTATAACCAGGCCATGTATTCCTGACGCTCCATATCCTTTTTACCGGCAGTAAATTCACATACGTTCGTATTTATAGACGGATCAAAGCAGGGTCTTACCATGTCTTCCGGTCTCACCCATACCTCCAGGAAGTACGAATATTTAGAGACGGGAGGAAGCCCCAGTAGTTGGTTGAGCCGCATGGTCAGCTTCTTATCCTTTAGCTTACCTAGCTGTTTTTGTTTAAGGTAAGGAGCAGCAGTAGCAAACACCCTATAGTTACCAGTATTGTAGTGATACATCCCATTTGATGCATCATAATTCTCTTTCTTAGTATAATAAGTAGTATCAGCTTTCCAGGTTACAGCCAGCAGATATTGTTTACCATCAATTGTTTTCCACTGCAGGTCTTTATTGCCGGGGTCAATGACAGTTAATGAGGAGTAAACATTCTCCGGCCCGGGATGCTGTGCTTTCTTTAATGCTTTTACATAGTAGTGCCTGTTACTACAGCTATTAAGTATCAATAATGATAGAATAGCTGCCAGAAAGTTTTTCATCCTCATGTTTTATATTTTTTCGAAAGATAATGTTTTAGGTGGTTGCCATTATATTTTGAGCGTCTTTACCGCATGTTTTTCCTGACACTTTGAAAATCACCATTTCAACTATACCTTAGCTAAGTTGTTAGCCATTCAATAACTTATTTAAGATACTATGCTATAAACAACATACATAAATATTGATATATTTTAATGTGTTTTCAGGTTTTTGACTGTAAAAAATCAGAAATAATGATTATATTTTTATAGCGTTTAAAATACGCATTATGCCACTAAGGGAGAAAATTAAGATACTGATAATTGATGATGAACACGAAGCATGTGAAAACCTTAAGCATCTTCTTAACGAATATGGAGCTACAGATATTGACATAATGGGTATGGCTCATGATACTGTAGCAGCGGAGCGGTTAATTGGCGAACTGAAACCTGATGTTGTGTTTATGGATATTGAAATGCCTGATGAAAATGCCTTTCAATTCCTGGAGCGGGTCCACCCCATAAATTTCGAACTGATATTTGTGACTGCATATGATGAATATGCTATACGGGCATTTAAACTAAATGCGATCGATTATATACTGAAGCCTATCTGCATAGATGAGATCGAAGGAACAATTTCTAAATTGAGAGAAAGGATGGGCTACAAAGCGATCAATAATGATGCAGCGCATCAACTGAAAACCTTAAAACAAATAGCACAAAAAGAACCACAAAACAAGATCGTTTTAAGAGCCCTAAATAACATAGAAGTAGTAGACCTCAGGAATATATCATACATTGAAGGTAAGGGAAGCTATTGCAAAGTATTTTTCAATAAAGAAGAGTCAATTCATGAGATCACTATGAGTACCATTATTTCAGAGTATGAAGAAATGTTACCTAAGGATATATTTTACCGGGTACACAAATCGTATATGATCAACTGTAACCATATTTCAAAAATAACTCATGACCATCAATACGAAGTAATACTCAAAAACGATACTGCAATACCGGTTAGCAGACGCAGGCATGCAGATTTTATAGCATTTTTAAAGCAGCATAACTTTTCCCATTGAATAGATTTCGTTTTGTATCGTTAATACTGCTACATCTTCTTTGTTTGATGAGCATTAACGTGCGATGCCAAAACATTCCGATGCTGCACCTGACTACAGAGAATGGCCTGCCCAGTAATGTGATCTATTATTTGTATAAAGATAGTAAGGGGTTTATTTGGGTAGCAACCGACAAAGGAATAGGACGATATAACGGGATAAAGTTTGAAACGTTTACTACGTTAAATGGAATAACGGATAATGATGTATTTCTGTTTAAAGAAGATAAGTATGGCAGAGTATGGTTAGGCACCTATAATGGTACGCTCAACTACTATAAGGATGGTGTAATGCATAATGCACAGAATACTGATTTTTTAAACAGACTACCTAAGTTACCGGAGTATATCAAAGGTATATCCTCTGAAGAAGATAGCAGTGTTATAATTACATTTAACAGGCCACCTCATTTAGTTTTTGCTGACATAAAGAATGAACATTGCAGGATCGTTGAACTGGATAGATTAAAAGACAAGTCAATAGCTGCAGACTATATAGTTGCTAAAAAGAACGCTCCTGATAAGTACAAGATATTCTGTACGGATAAAATTGTAATTGTTGATACTTTATACAATGTAATCAGCGTAACAAACACAGATAGCGCATTAGAAAATAAGAACAGAAAGTTCTTGTCTTGTCAAAATCAGGACTATCTGTTCAATGAAAATTACCTGTTTAATTATAACATGCAGATCGTAAAGAGGTTTCCGGAAAACTTCATGAAAAATTACTTTCTGCAACAGGTTTACATAGCTGATGGCAATACATTTTATGCAACTCATAATGGACTGGCGATAAATGACTCGATACATCTGTTTAAAGATTTCAGTATATCATCGATAACAAAGGACAACAGTGGTGATTACTGGATAGGGACTTTGGAGAATGGTGTGTATATCATCAGCAATAATTTTCGACAGGCAAAAGAGTACGAA
Organism: uncultured Flavipsychrobacter sp.; assembly: GCA_964478855.1. Classification (GTDB taxonomy): domain Bacteria; phylum Bacteroidota; class Bacteroidia; order Chitinophagales; family Chitinophagaceae; genus Nemorincola. The sequence continues at coordinate 25,007 of CAYZKL010000041.1, read as the reverse complement.
CACGCCTATCCCGGCAAAGCAAAATTTGCCTATTCAGATAATGACAGATTATACTTTGCTACCACGAATAACAATCTGTATAGCTTAGAAAACGGCGCGGTAAGGTGTGACTTCGACTATGGCAAATATAAAAACGGACATTTCCCGGTAGCCCTTGAACAGTTACATTTCATTGATAAGGATCACAGGTACTACAATTTTTATAACAACGACATCGTTGTAATTGATGACCTGCTGAAAAAAAACAGAAGTGTACATTTAACATCACACAACACTGATCTAGCGATAGATGGATTTAAGGCAATATTGTTTACAGACAGTAATATTTTTATAAGGAAACGAATTAAAATTGCGTCCATACCATATTCGCGTGCAAATATAGATGACCTGTTAAACGCTCACTATACATTTTCAGTCAAATCTCTAGTCCGTATTCTGACAATGGGGCGATCCATTGAAAATGAGACATGGTACTCTACGACCAATGGTGTGTATAAACTTATTGGTACCGACACGATAAGGCAGCCGCAATTTAAAAATATCAGGTTTAATAAAATGAATTTTTTTGGCCGTTACCTTGTAGGTTATACACCGAACAATGAACTTTATGTATGCGAGAACTACGATGGCAAGAATATTAAATTCAATAAAATACCGGCACAAAATTGTATCTGGGACAAGATATATGAGTTGGATCAGACTCATGCCCTGATCAGCACAAATAATGCCTACCGAATACTTACACTACTTCCGGGTAAAGCAGAACAACCGTATATTATCTCGTATGTAAATGATCCATTTATTCCGGTACAGGCAGATATAGTCTGTGCTGATTCTACGCATTGTTATTTTCTGAAAAACGGATCGATACTAACCGTCCCCATTGAACATCTTTATGAGAAACCGGTGCTGCCTAAGTTGTATTTTTCTGTATTGAAGACAAGTAAAAATACGTACCCGGTTAGTGACCATGTGCAAATCCCTTTTTCGGAATCAAGGAATATTCGGGTGGCTTTTTCAACTGTTATAGTAAGGGGAAAGGAAGTCGAGTATCAATATTCCTTCTCAAAAGGAGATGATAGCTGGCAAGACATTAACGGAGAAGAAATAAACATTGCTGGGCCTGAATACGGCCGGCATATAATAAAGGTAAGGGCAAAAACCACCTCCGGTAACTATTGTGAACCAATTACATTTATTCTTGACATTCAGAAACCTTACTGGGCAACATGGTGGTTTATATTAGTTGTCTCGCTTATGGTAATTGTCATAATGATGGTAGCACTGAGATACAGGCTGAAATTAATTTTAAGGAAAAGGGAGAAAGAGCATCAAAGCGAATTAAAATTTGTAAGGTCTGAATTCAAGGCGCTGAATGCACTAATGAACCCTCATTTTATTTTTAACACGCTAAATAATGTGCAAAGCCTGATCAATAAGGATGATAAGAGATCTGCTAACAGATACCTAAGAATATTTGCTAACCTGGTAAGGCAGAATATGCATAATATTTCGAATGATCTTATTTCACTTCAGAAGGAAGTTGAAGTGGTGAGCAACTACCTGGAACTAGAAAAATTAAGATTTAAAGAAATGCTGCATTATGAGGTAAATATCGATGAACATTTAGATCTGACGGAGATAATGGTACCACCGTTGCTGTTACAGCCTTTGGTTGAAAATTCTATCAAGCACGGTATTCTTCCTAATAAATCTACTGATAGTTTTATCGGTATCAGTATATACGAGCAGAATGGTTACTGCATAATAGTTGTGAAAGATAATGGTATAGGTATAGATGCAGCAATGAAGCGATCAAATAAACTGCATGATTCTTTTAGCCTTGAAAATACGAGGAAACGCATTTCGCAGCTGGGATTACTACAAAATAAAGAAATTGATCTGGACGTAAGTAATATAACCGACGAACAGGGTAAGCTTCAATGGACCATAATAACTATCAGCATAAGCCTTAATTAATACCTTTTATTGCCCGAGCCATATACAGCCACCTACACTGTCTTTACTTGCACCTGTAACGCTGCTTAGTACATTTACTTCTTCCCGCCAGCGTAATACACCTATGAGGGCCATAACCAGTGCTTCTTTATATTTAACTACAGATGCGTCAGGAACTGTGACAGTAATATTTTGTGCTGTCAGCAAGTCCTGTAGCTGACCGATCAGGAAATGATTAAATGCTCCACCGCCAGTAGCCAATAAAAATGCATGCTCTTTATTATGGGGGTAATTTTCCAGGGCATTTGCTATTTGTTGTGCAATATGTATGGTTGCTGTATGTAACAGGTCAGCATTTGTTGACTCGCTTTCAAAAAGTTTGGGAAAAGCAAGATCCCTGGCTGCTTCATTGCTCAATGATTTGGGAGGCAGCTGCTTGTAGTAAGCACCTGCATTCAAATCATCCAACAGCCCCGGTAACAGACTGCCTTTTTCAGCCATTGCCCCATCCTCATCCATATTCTTACCTTCACGCTCGGACAATGCATTCAGAACCTGGTTTGCAGGGCAAATATCAAAAGCAATAGGGTTATCGTTCTGTTGCACTGTGATATTTGCTATTCCCCCAATATTCAGCAGGTAGTCATAATTACTAAAAAGAAGTTTATCACCTATCGGAACAATTGGTGCGCCCTGACCGCCTAACGCCACATCCATAGACCTGAGATCGCTGATGACCGGTAACCCAGTAATTGCTGCAATTGTAGCACCGTCACCTACCTGACATGTAGTATGGTTTTCGGGTTCATGAAATACGGTATGTCCATGAGATGCTATAAAATGAACATGGTGCTCCAGGTCGAAATGGGTAATAAAATCGTTGATCTTCTGACCAAGGTATTGGCCATATCGCGTGTGCAGTTTTAGAAAATCACCTACATTCAAATTTGCCGCATGACGGAGTTCATCTGACCATTGTACTGAGTAAGGAATACAATCAGCATGAAGTATTTCATAACTCCATTGGCCACGTACATCTTCTATCTGTACATGCACTATATCTAATCCATCCAGCGAACTGCCGGACATTAATCCAATTACTTTATAAACCATTCTGTACTAATAATATAAATAATATGCGTAATTACAATGACCACTCTTTTTCAAGCCACGCCTTCATTTTTATGTCTGTGAAGTCGATCTTTATAGGCACTACGGATGCGTACCCATCTTTCAATGCCTGCACATCGGTTCCGTCATGCTCATCCATATTGATGAACTTACCGGTCATCCAATAATAATCGTGGCCACGTGGGTCTACCCTATGATCAAACTCTTCCGCCCATTTTGCGTGTGCTTGCCTGCATATCTTTATGCCTTTAAAGTTTGCAGGTGTTGTAATAGGTACGTTAACATTAAGCAAGATATTATCGGGCATTTTCTTCGCCAGCATCCTTAGTGCCAGTTCTCTGACAACAGTTTTAGCGACAGTGAAGTCTGCATCAAACTTGAAATCCAGCAGTGAAATACCCATAGATGGAACTCCCTCTATTGCAGCTTCCATTGCAGCACTCATAGTACCGGAATAGATGACATTTATAGAATGATTTGCACCATGATTAATGCCGCTGAGGCACAAGTCCGGTTTTGCATGTAATATCTTATCCCTTGCCAGTTTTACACAATCGGCAGGTGTGCCGCTGCACTGCCATGATTCAACTCCCTCAAATTCATTGACCTTATCCAGCCTCAAAGGCTCGCCGATCGTTATAGCATGTCCCATGCCTGACTGCGGACTATCCGGAGCAACAACAATCACCAACCCAAGATCCTTAACTGCATCTACCAAAGCATGTATGCCAGGCGAAGTGATGCCGTCATCATTTGTAATTAAAATAACCGGTTTGTCGTTATGCATCTACTTATCTTCTGAGGTAATAACTGTCTTAGTTTACTTTAGGAATGAATGGCATCAACATCATTGCCCTGCCATTCATCTTGCGAAGACCCTGCAGTTGTTCATACCAGTCATATTCAGCACCCATTTCCTCTTTTATGACTTTTTTTATTTCTGTGCTGGCCTCGGTATTATTTTTAAACCTGCGCATCAAATTCTTCAGTTTGTCTGTTGGCTCAGGGAAAGTAACTACTTTATAGTCAGTTAATTTAGCCAGGCTAGCAGCACTTTTTACTGCCCTGTCGATACCACCTAATCCATCAACAAGTCCTATATCCATTGCGTCCGTTCCGGTCCATACTCGTCCCTGAGAAATAGTATCTACATCAGCAGCCGATAATTTTCTTCCTTCAGCCACATGATTTTTGAATAAGGTATATATAACATCTACTGAATTCTGCATTCTTTGTGCTTCCAGCGGTGTCATAGGGCGGGTTCCTGTAGGCACATCGGCATATGGTGCGTTCTTAACTCCATCGAACGTAACGCCCAGTTTATTTTTCATCAATTTGTCTACACTGAATAGCATACTGAATACACCAATGCTACCTGTTATTGTATTCGGCATTGCGAAAATACTGTCGGCCCTGCACGCAATATAATAGCCACCTGATGCGGCATAGTCGCCCATAGATACTACGAGGTGTTTTTTTTGTTTCAGCAATGTAAGCTCCCTAAGTATCACTTCAGATGCAAGTGCACTTCCCCCCGGAGAATTGACACGAAGTACAACTGACTTAATTTTATCATTGTCGCGCACTTTACGAATCGTTTCACAGAATGTTTCTGAGGCAATTTCATTTTCCCTGTTTTGCTCACCGTCTTTTATCTCGCCTTCTGCAAATATGATCGCGACTTTATTTTCATTGATCTTTCCGTCATTTTTATGATTTCCGGCATAGTCATTCATAGAAATGTATTTGATCTCTTCTTTATCATCAAGACCCGTCTTTGCACGCAACCTTAGTTCTACCTGGTCCCAATAAAGAGTACCGGCTACCAATTTATTTTTCAAAGCATCGACAGGAAATTGGATATCACCGTTTACCGCAAGGCGATTAATTGTTGCACTATCAGTCCGAGTATATTGTGCGGCTGCATTAAGAAACTCGTTCCAGAATCCACGCTGGAATGCCTGTATCTGCAAACGGTTAGGATCGCTCATTTTTTCGGCCCTGAAAGGTTCGGTTGCACTTTTGAATTTACCAGCATAGAATATCTCTGGCTGTAATTCTAATTTGTCTAGTGTTCCTTTAAAGAATGCAAGTACAGTTGCAAACCCTTTTAGCTCAATATTACCTGCCGGATTAACGAAGATGCTATCCGCTGCAGATGCCACGAAATATGCTCCTTGCGTGATGTTTTCGCCATAAGCATAGATAAATTTATTAGACGATTTAAAGTCCACAAGCGCATTTCTTAGTTGCTGCAGTGTAGCCCAGCCGTTAGGTGATGGGCCTAATTTCAATAATATTCCCTTTACTCCTGCATCTGTTTTTGCATGAGCTAATGCTTTTGTTATATCATACAATCCTCCCTGGTAGTCTTCTTCTTTATCAAAGATCGCAAATGAGTTTTTTTCTCCCTGCTCATGTATCCGCTCAGTCAGGTCTATTTTCAGTATGTTTCCTGAAACAATTTTATTCTCTTTTTCAGTTATTGACTTAGAGAGACCTACTATACCGGCTATGATTATACCTACAACTATCACGCTTGCGATGACCATTGCAAGTAACGAAGCGAAAAACATTTTAAAGAAATCTTTCATAATTTAAGTTTTGTTAGCGAATGCAAATATACGCTGGGTAATAGTATGGAGATGTTTGTTTTTATAAGTTGTGAATATTCTATATGCTGATAATAGGTTAGGGTCCGTACTTATCAATTAACTTTGCAGTAAGATGAATAAAGTGTACCTATTATTGGGTAGTAATGAAGGAGAAAGAACGGTATGGATCCGTAAAGCGTTAGCTATATTATCAGAATCTTCCGGTACTATATCTGAAAGTTCAGCAATGTATGAAACGGCGGCCTGGGGGAAAAGCGACCAACCTGACTTTCTGAACATGGTGGTATTGCTGGAAACAACTAAAAGTGCAACAGCTATTTTGCATGATATTCATGAGATAGAAAGTACATTAGGCAGGCAGCGAACCATACAATGGGGGCAGCGCACGCTCGATATTGATATTCTTTTTTATAATAACGATATTATTAATATGCCTGATCTGGTTATCCCTCACCCATACTTACACCAACGCCGGTTCACGTTGGTTCCCCTTGTTGATATTGCTCCAGATTATATGCATCCTGTACTTGGGAAAGCGATCAGCCAACTTCTAACTGATTGTCCGGATAAACTAGAAGTGAGAAAATATATACAATAGTTATTTCAATTATTTTCATGGTAAATGTGTAATTGTTGTTAACAAATAGATTGCAGAATCTGTATATTAATGTGTAGATTACGGTTGTAAAATAATTTTTGTAACAAAATACTTGCAATTCAAGTGTATTTTCTATACCTTAACTGTCGTAAATTCGCAATCAAATAATAAATAACCTCCCTTAATTGTACTTCTCCAACCAGGTAGATTGTAACTTTTAGTTAAAAAAATGTGTATGGAAGCCGTTAGTGCTAAGTTGAACCTAAAGAAAGAACTTCAGAAATATTTTGGATTTGACACCTTTAAAGGTGAGCAGGAAGAGATAATAAAAAGCATCCTTGGTGGCAGGGATACATTTGTAATTATGCCTACAGGTGGCGGAAAGTCGCTATGCTACCAATTGCCTGCACTGCTGAGTGAAGGTGTTGCGATCATAGTTTCTCCCCTTATTGCATTGATGAAAAACCAGGTAGATCTTATCAGGGGATATAGTTCCCAGGATAATATTGCACACTTTTTAAATTCAACATTAAGTAAAGCGCAGCAAAAGAAAGTAAAGTCTGACCTGACAGAAGGACGTACAAAGATGCTTTATGTAGCACCTGAGACACTTACAAAACAAGAAAATATTACATTTTTCTCAGACCTTAAGATATCGTTCATAGCTGTAGATGAAGCACACTGTATCTCGGAGTGGGGACATGACTTTCGCCCAGAATACAGGAAGCTCAGGGATATGATCAATATGATCGATATAGACCTGCCGATAATTGCATTGACAGCAACTGCAACACCAAAAGTACAGGATGATATCGTGAAGAACCTGGAGTTACAAGATGCTAACATCTTCATTGACTCATTTAACAGGGCAAATTTATATTACGAAATAGTACCGAAAGGCACCAAAGAACAAACCCTAAAAAGCATCGTAAAATTCATCAATACGATGAAGGGTAAGAGCGGTATCATATATACGCTAAACCGTAAAACTACTGAAGAGCTCGCTCAAACACTTGTTGCTAATGGAATAAGTGCTGTAGCCTACCATGCAGGATTGGAAGGTCCGCTCAGGTCTCAGAGACAGGACCAGTTCCTGATGGAGAAGGTAGATGTGATCGTTGCCACCATAGCATTTGGTATGGGTATAGACAAGCCTGATGTAAGGTTTGTGATACATTACAATGTACCGAAATCGTTAGAGAATTACTACCAGGAAACCGGTCGTGCCGGCAGAGATGGCCTGGAGGGCAAGTGCATGCTCTATTATGCGCATAAAGATGTCCAAAAACTGGAGCACCTGATGCGAGATAAGCCGCTCAGTGAGCGTGAAATGGGTGGTCAATTGATATCAGAAACACTTGCTTACGTTGAAAGTGGTGTCTGTCGTCGTAAACTATTGCTGCATTACTTTGGTGAAGAATACAAGAAAGAGAACTGCGGCAATTGTGATAACTGCCTCAATCCTAAAGAGAAGCTGGAGGTGAAGGACAGTGTTAAGATAACACTTGATGCTATAAACGAGCTTGATGAGCGCTTTGGTATAGACTATGTCGTTAATATCATATTAGGAAAGGCTAATCCGCAAATACAAACATTCAGGCATGATAAGCTGAAGTCTTTTGGCAAGGGGCTCATTATGAAGATGGATGCTAACTTCTGGAATTCATTGATCAGGCAGATGATGCTGGAAGGCATGATCCGCAAGGATATTGAGGAGTACGGCCTGCTAAAAATAACAGATAAGGGGCGTAAATTCCTTAAAAAACCATATTCTATAATGGTTTCGCTGAATCACCAGTATGATGAGAATGCAGGAGGTGATGACGAGGAAATGAGCGGTAGCGGTCCGGCTACTACTGACCCGGTGCTTTTTGACATGCTTAAGGACTTGCGCAAGCAGGTGGCCAAGGAGAAGAGTTTACCTCCGTTTGTCATCTTCCTTGAGAACTCACTCGAGGATATGGCGACCAACTACCCTACCTCACTTGCCGAACTGGAAAAGATACAGGGTGTAAGTAAGGGTAAGGCGATCAGGTATGGTAAGAAGTTCGTGGACCTGATAGCCAAGTATGTAGATGAGAATGATGTGGTGAAGCCAGATGACTTTGTAATGAAGAGCGTGGTGAACAAAAGTGGCATGAAGGTGTTTATTATACAAAACATAGATAAGAAGATACCACTTGAAACCATAGCTAAAAACAAAGGACTGTCGCTACCCGACCTGCTTGTGGAAATGGAAACGATCGTAGCAAGCGGAACGAGGCTAAACCTGGATTACTGCCTGGAACAAGAACTGGACGAGAATGAGCAGGAAGATATATTTGATTATTTCAGAGGCAGCCAGGATGATAATATGGACAGTGCTTTTGAAGAATTCAAGGATAGGGACGTAAGTGTGGAGCATCTGAAAATGATGCGTATCAAGTTCCTGAGTGAGTATGCGAATTAGTATTTAAACAGTGATCTGTAAATTATAAAAGGCCCGATTCGGGCCTTTTATAATTTATGCAAACAATTGAAAATTAGCTACTTGCTGATTATAATTCAATTTATGATTCAGATGCTGGTGGCGTAGGGTTATTCGGCGAACCTTCCTGCTTTGGTCTTTCAGGACGAGGTTGATTCGGCCTATTGGGACGGTTAGGACGCCTGTTGTTTGGTTGTCCTTCTCCGACAGCTGCAGGTGGATTTACACCACCCTCCGGTTTAGGCTTATTCTGCTGAGGAGGTCTGTTTTGCTGTTGCGGCCTTGGTGTATTGTTATTCGGGTTCCTGTTAGGTTGCGGCCTGTTACCCTGACCTTGTGGCCTATCAGGGCCCTTAGCAGCCTGTGGCTGATCAGGATTGCTCTGCGGACGAGGACGATTTACCTGTCCCTGTCCTGCTGATTGTGGCTTATTACCTTGTCCCTGCGGTGGCCTGTTACCTTGCGGCTTGGCTCCTGCATTATTCGGATTTGGCTTATTGCCCGGTTTTTTCTTTTTGTTCTTCTCAAGCGCTTTCAGGGTGATCTGGCCAACATCATTGACATAGCCCATATCGGCAACTTTTGCCCTTGTTTCCTTAGTTTCCAGTTCTACCGGCTGTAATTCATCAGCTTTCTGACCGATTTTATTGAGTTTCTGAATCTCCTTAACGCGCTCTATACTTAACGGGTATTGCTTGTTATTATCAGAAAAGCTGTACCACATCAGATTTTTAAAGATATCCCTTTTCTGCAGGTGAGCTACCCCTTTTACTGTTTCCAGGTGCTCAGCGTGATCCGGGAATACGGATAATGCATCCATATAGGTATCTAGCTCGTAGTTGAGGCAGCATTTAAGCCTGCCGCACTGGCCGGATAATTTGGTCTGATTGATAGACAGATTCTGGTAGCGGGCAGCGGTAGTATTCACAGATTTGAAATCTGTAAGCCAAGTGCTGCAGCATAGTTCCCTGCCGCAAGAGCCGATACCGCCTACTTTACCACTTTCCTGGCGGGCACCAATCTGCTTCATTTCCACCTTCATTTTGAAGTCGGTGGCATATACACGGATTAGTTCACGGAAATCCACACGCTGATCTGCAGTATAGAAGAAAGTACCTTTTTTGCTGTCTGCCTGTATCTCTACCTCGCACAGTTTCATGTCCAGGTTCAGGCTACGGGCAATGGCACGGCTACGTATCAATATCTCGGCTTCACGTTCTTTTTGTTTGCTGCTTTGTTCCAGTTCTTCCTCAGTAGCGGGGTGAAGAACCCTTTTGCTTACCTCGGCTTCTTTTACGCCATATTTTTTCAACTGGAGCTTAACGAGCTCGCCGGTGAGGCTTATCTGGCCAACATCGTAACCACCTACACCTTCTACGGTGTACCAGTCGCCTTTTTCAAGGATATTATGAGTGCTGTTCCTGAAGAATTCCTTACGACTGCCCTTACTAAAGGACATTTCGATTATCGGGTAAGGTTTGGCGCCATCTGAAAGCGGAAGCGCATTGAGCCAATCATATACATTAAGACGGTTGCACCCACCGGTGCTGCACCCGCCATTACCTTTGCAGCCATTCGGTTTGCCACTGGCACCCGAACCGCAATTACCACATCCCATTTACAATATGTTTATATCGAGCAAGCGCGAAATAACTAAAAGTCAAAAGGTAAAAGCAAAACCACTAATACCCGAAATATATAACAAACACCAACGAACGTTGTGATCACCCGCACAGTTATAAACGCAACAAGCCAATTGTTAAAAAATAATTACTAAATATTCACAAATTTAAGTAAAAAGGTGATTGGTTGCTACACTGTTTTCCGAGATGTTGCAGGTTATTATTTGGTCTTTTTATATAGCCCTGTGAGCACACCCTCAGCAATAATGTGGCCCTGCATTGCCTTTTCCAGTGCCTGCATATCGGTAGAGGGGCAGAGTACCAACCTGGTATCTAATGCATAACATTTAAAGTTGTAATGATGAGTGCCTGATGGAGGACACATGCCTACGTAGCCGGTGAGCTTAGCGCTATTTGTACCATGTTCTGCCCCTTTGAACTGTTCAGGGATATCTTTACCGGGTTCTATATTCCACATAACCCAGTGGGTGAAGCCACCTTTCATAGGCGCATCGGGATCGTGGAGGACCAAAGCGAGTGACTTAGTGCCGGCCGGATAATCCGCAATTTTAAGCGGAGGATTGATATCCTGCCCTTCGCAGGAGTATTTGACGGGTATAGAACTGTTGGCAGTAAAGGCACTGCTCGTGACCACGAGGCCTGAAGTGCCTGTGAAGGAGTATGCCGCTGCGAGTACAACAGCAAATACAACTAGATTGAGTAAACGCATAAACGATCGGTTTTGAGAAAAGTAAGGTATAAAAAATGTGCCGATGCATGGCTATAACGGGCTAAATACCGTATAAAAATGCATTAAAATAATAATCCGTACCTTTGTGCTTTAATGCTGTGTTCCACTCTATAAGTTTCGTTCAGAGCTTTTTTTAATTTCAATAAACAATTAATGACATTTAACGATCTAGATCTCATTGCGCCAATATTAACGGCGCTGGAGACTGAGGGCTATAAAGAGCCCACCCCCATCCAGCAACAAGCTATACCAATAGTGCTGGGAAGGAAAGACCTGCTGGGCTGTGCTCAGACAGGCACAGGCAAAACTGCTGCTTTTGCCATACCGATATTGCAAATACTGCATGCCGAGCATGCAGAACGGTCGCACAAACAAATAAAAGTACTGATACTTACCCCTACACGTGAACTGGCCATACAGATAGGCGAAAGCTTTGCTGCGTATGGTCGTAACCTGCGCCTGAGACATACCGTAATATTCGGTGGTGTAACACAAGGATCGCAGGTACAAGCCCTGAACAGGGGCGTGGATATACTGATAGCCACACCAGGCAGACTGATAGACCTTATGAGCCAGGGCTATGTGCACCTGAAAGACATAGGCATCTTTGTGCTGGATGAAGCTGACCGCATGTTGGATATGGGTTTCATACATGATGTAAACAAAGTAGTATCTAAACTGCCGCACAAAAGGCAAACCCTATTCTTCAGCGCAACAATGCCGGCTGAGATACAGAAACTGGCCAATACCATACTGGTAAAACCGGAATATGTAGCTGTAACCCCCGTATCTACTACCGCTGAAACAGTGGTACAGAGCGTGTACTATGTAGACAAGAAGGACAAGAAGCAACTGCTGCACTACGTACTTGAGGACAAAACCATCACCAGGGCGCTTGTATTCAGCCGAACAAAGCACGGTGCTGATAAAGTGGTAAAAGACCTGCATAAAGTAGGGATAAACGCAGAGGCGATACACGGTAATAAAAGCCAGAATGCCCGCCAACGTGCTCTAAGCAACTTTAAAGATGGTAAGATACGTGTCCTGGTAGCTACAGATATAGCCGCAAGAGGAATAGATGTAGATAATCTAAGCCACGTTATCAACTTTGAGATACCGGAAGTGCCTGAAACCTATGTACACCGTATAGGCCGTACCGGCCGTGCCGGAGCTGATGGTATAGCCATGTCGTTTTGTGACAATGAAGAAATGGCTGACTGGAAGAACATACTGAAACTGATCAATACCAAGATACCGGTGGTGGAAAACCAGCCTTACCATATGATGGGTGCAGGACAGGTGCATATTAGGCCGCCAAAGAACAAACAGGTGGTGCGCAGGCCGAATGCCGTGCAACGCAGGTGGTAACCTATACAAAATAAAACAGGAATGGCAGCTATTAGCTGCCATTCCTGTTTTACAACAATGGTTATTTTGTTGTCGTATTCTTTTCTTCAACAGTCTTCTTGGTAACGGTCTTTTTACCACTGTATCTCTTTTTTTTGCTGAAAGTGTTGTGCACCTTCTGCGGTACTGTAGATGTCTTTTTTACTTTTTTTTCGTTTTTAACGGTTGTAGTCTTTTCCTGCTCGGTTTTTTCCTGTGCGAGACATAAGGCACCTGTAGATGCGAGGAAAAGCACTGCTAATATTAGCTTTTTCATGTGGTTAATGGTTTGATTTATAGAATAGTATAAAAACATCGTGCCGATGCAAATGGAGGATAGGAACAGAAAATGGATCAATTATGCTTTGCCAAGCACATAAACAGTAGTGGGTGTAGGATTACCCCCGACCTTCTCCAGCGAAATAGCGAAAGCCTGTCCACTGGTGACCTTCATGTCGACCTTTTGCATGGCAGGGGTATTAGCCATAGCATTTGGCAGCATACCCATGCTTACCGGCTTGCCCTCCTGTATGACCCAAAGCTGGTATTGCATGCCTTCAGGCGGAGCAGGCAGTTCATTCATGGCAACGTAAGCGTCTCCTTTGTCCTTGCTCCAATATAGTGTCGCAGCCATAGGATGACCCTTCTGCATGGTATGCATAACGATGGTCTGCATAGCGGTATCAGCCATCATGGCTCCTGCCTTTCTGTATTCTACAAGCGCAGAAGCCAGTTTATGCTGTTCTTCCTGCATGATCTTAACAGAGGTGCTGAGGACCAACTGATCTTTGCGGGTCTCATCGCCTTGCTTCCACAAAATGAAATTGAGTGCAATACTGCCTACGAGGCCAGCCCATACTGCTGCATACTTCCACATCTGCGGACGTTTACTGTAAACAGGCTGAAATGGCATGGTTTTGTTAGATACAGTGGTACCTGTATTTTCCTTAGCTGAACTTGAGTTATTAAACGTACCTGAAGTATTTACAGCATCCCATATTTTACCGTCGAGGCCGGGAGGAGGTTCTTTGGCCTGAGACACCGCAAAATCGAACATCGTGGCTTCTATGACTGCCACTTCTGCTGCAAGTTACGGAAAACGGGCTATGTTAGCAGCGACATCGTCATGCTCAGCCGGAGTAAGACTACCCAGTACATAAGCTTCTAAGATGCCAGATTCTATATATTCCCTGATGTTCACTTAATTATTAAATATCCCCCTTAATTGTTGAATTGCACTTCGCATACGGGTCTTCACCGTACCCAATGGTATTTCCAATGTTTTTGATATTTCGTCCAGCGTGTATCCTTTGAAGTAAGCCATATCGACTATGGTCTGGTATTCCGGACGTAGTCCGTCCACCATCTTGCGAAGGCCAATAGTATCTGTAACCTGTTCTGTCTTCAATCCACGTTCCAGATTATTTACGACATCTTCACCTGTTTGGATTTTACCCTTCATTATTTCGCCCTTGGAGCGCAGCTTATCAATAGCCGCATTGCGGGCTATATTGAGCATCCATGTGTAGATACGGCCTTTGTTGGCATCGTACTGCGACACGTTGTTCCAGATCTTAACAAATACTTCCTGAAGGACATCCTGAGCGGTCTGCTCATCGTACACTACTTTGTTGATGATACCATATAGCACACCCGCGTACTGTTTGTACAGGTAGTTGAATGCATCCCGGCTTTGCTGTTTCAACAGCAGCACCAGTTCTTCTTCGCTATATGTGGTTAGTACGGGCAACAGTTGTTTATGTAAAGTAGAACGTCAAAAGTAGTTAGTAATTAGTAAATAGTTTATAGTTGTTATTTAAAAATATGACAGATAGCAATTACTTTGGAAACAACATACGATAGTCGGTCTTTACTTTACCGGCAGATATATCGTCCAACTTCTTTTTGATCAGTCTTTTCTTTATCGGTGGTAAGTAATCTATAAAAAGCTTGCCATCGATATGGTCATATTCATGTTGTATAACACGTGCAGTGATGCCATGGAAGGTAGCTTCATGCTCTTTAAAATTCTCGTCCATGTACCGGATGCGGACATGGCTGGTGCGGTGGATATCTTCTCGAACCTTAGGGATGCTGAGGCAACCTTCGTTATATGGCCATGTATCGCCGGTCTCTTCTATTTTATGCGCATTAATGAAGACCTGCTTAATAGCCACTTCATTGGGGTATTTACGTTTGTCCTCATCATTGAAATCGTCCACAATTTGTACGGTATCGACCAGGAACAGGCGTATAGGCTTATTGATCTGCGGAGCGGCTATGCCTACCCCACTGCTGTTGTACAGGGTTTCCCACATATCAGCCAGCAGCTTCTCGAGGCCGGGATATTCGGGAGTAATATCGTCACACACTTTACGCAATACGGGGCTACCATAAGCGACTACAGGCAAAATCATCAGTTATATCTATTATTAAGGAGTGCAAAGTTAGTATTTAAAGTTTGAACATAGCCTATATGTATGGTCTTCTACCCTATCTATAAGTAATCATTGGCATGGAATTTTAAATTATAGATGCATGATATTACAACTGAACCCCGCCCTGCTTGTAGAAACGCCCTTGGGCCAGGGACATGCGATCTTTATTATAGACTACGGTATGCATCAAAACACCTGCTGGGTAGTGGCCCTATCGAAGGATGGTGTGGTGAAGCATTTTGATTGCAATGACATCATTATGTCCACCAACTATACCTATGGGATGAATTTGAGGAAGAATACGAATCATAAATAGGTATAAGGTGTAAGGTGTAAGTGAGCGGATTTTAGTCGTAAGTCTGCGAGTGTTTAGTATTGTGAGTAAGCGTTTGTAGTTTATTGAGTTTGGGGGGCGTTAAGGTTCATCCATTCCTGCTGAGAGGTGGCCTGCATAACGATTGAACAGTTTTTAGCGATCTTTTCCTGGGCATTGGTTATGGCTTTTGTGATCATGGGATGATCAATAGGCTCATCTTCTTTCATTCCCATTTTTATCATCAACTGCACAATATTGTCGGAGCCGAATGAGCGAAATAATGGCATAGCGAGATGTGCATAAACAAGTATCTCTGTAAGACCAAGGTTTGCATAAAGGTCCAATTCTGACTGGTGGATGGGGTAATGGCCGGCAAACAGGTATTGCTTACCATCAGTATGTGAAAACCCTAATCTATCGGCTAATACGAACCGGTCTGCTGCGATACTGGGCATATGGGTGCGAAGGTTGTCCAGGTCGAGTTGGAACCAGGAGATAGCTGCGCCACCGGGGTTTTGCTGCAGCCATTCTGAAATGGCTTTGGTAAAGCCCTGCTCATTGAGGAAAATAGTGGTGGTTATTTTAGGCCCTTTGTTTTTTGTGAAGAACATCGTTGTTAATTAGCTGATGTGCTGATGGTGTTATATATAAATATACAATTTCTTGCGAATTTCGAAGCATATTATAGGAGCAAGGGCGAAACTCTCCTTCGCTGAAAACAGCAGGTATTTATAATAATATATACTTGCAGTTACAGTTTAATGCGTTTTAAAACCTGTTAACCAGAATTAACGATAGTATCTATTATCCCTTTAACCTTAATCTATTATATTTGTTGCCATGAAGGTAGTCATATTTGCAGGCGGCAGGGGAACCCGTATATCGGAGGAATCTTCGCTGCGCCCAAAGCCTATGATAGAGATAGGCGGTAAACCTATATTGTGGCATATCATGAAGATATATGCCGCTTACGGACATACAGAATTTATCATATGCCTTGGGTATAAGGGGTGGATGATCAAAGAATATTTTGCCAATTACTTCCTGCACAACGCAGATATAACTGTGGACCTGGCCAACGGTGGGAATGTGGAGGTGCATAAGAACAGCGCGGAACCCTTTAAGATATCACTGATAGATACCGGGCTGGATACCATGACCGCAGGCAGGCTGAAGCGGGTGCTCCCCTATGTGGGTAATGAGCCGTTTATGCTGACCTACGGAGATGGCGTATGTGATGTAGACCTGAACGAGGTTGTGAAATTTCATAAGAACAGCGGTAAGATATGTACCATGACGGCTATACAGGCCACCAGCAGGTTTGGCGTGATAAAGATGGAGGAGAACGGTACGATAGAGGGATTTGAAGAGAAGCCGGCAGATAGCGGAACGTGGATAAACGGCGGGTTCTTTGTAATAGACCCGAAAATAGCAGACTACCTGCATGAAGATGCCGATGATGTGATGTGGGAGCGCCAGCCAATGGACGACCTGGCACGGGACAAGCAGATAGCAGCATACAGGCACCACAGTTTCTGGAAGTGCATGGATACCCTGAGGGACAAGGAAGAATTGGAACACATGTGGCAAACTGAGGCACTATGGAAAAAGTGGTAACTGAGGCTTACCTGCGGTCGGTATTTAACGGCAAGCGTGTGTTCCTGACGGGGCATACGGGCTTTAAGGGCGCATGGCTGCTGCAGATGCTGCACAGGCTGGGTGCCAATATAAAGGGCTACTCGCTGGCACCGGAGAAGAGCAATGACCTGTATCACCAGATAGAAGGAGACAAACTATGCTACAGCAGCATAATAGCAGATATATGCGATAAGCAGAAGCTGGCCACCGAGCTGGTGCGCTTTGAGCCTGATTTCGTTTTTCACCTGGCAGCACAACCGCTGGTACGCAGGGGTTATGATATGCCATCCTACACCTTCCTGGTGAATGCACAGGGAACAGCACATGTGCTGGATGCGATGCGCAGCCTGGAAAAACCAAGTGTGGGTGTGATGATCACCACCGATAAGGTATATGACAACCCTGAAAGAGGTGTACCATTTAACGAAGACGATAAGCTGGGCGGGCATGATCCGTACTCGGCAAGCAAGGCCGCTGCCGAGATCGTGATCAGCTCTTATCGTAACTCATTCTTTAACCCGGCAAACGTAGGCAAACACCAGAAAGCCATAGCATCGGCAAGGGCCGGCAATGTAATAGGTGGCGGCGACTACTCTGACGACAGGATAATACCTGATATAGTTAGGGCTATAGCATTTAACGAAACAGTGAACCTGCGCAACCCAAACAGTATAAGGCCATGGCAACATGTGCTGGAGCCACTGGGCGGCTACCTGGCACTGGCGGCAAAGATGAGCGAGGATGCAGTGACATATAGTACCGCATACAACTTTGGCCCGAACCCGGAAGATATGCTGACGGTGGAGGACCTGACCAAAACATTTATTGAAAGCTATGGTGCGGGTAACTATAAGGCTTTTGCCGAGCAGGGAGCGCCGCATGAGGCCAAACTACTGCTGCTGGACAGCACAAGGGCGCTGCAGCAACTGGGCTGGCAGTCGCAAATGGATGCCAAGGCTGCAATAAGAATGACCGCAGAATGGTATGCAGATAAGGAACACAGTGCTCATGAGAAGTGTATGAAGCAGATAGAAGCCTATTTTAATTAGCTAATGTGCTTATGTTCTGATTAGCTGATTGAGTGGCGTAATAATATTTTAATAATGGAAGTACAGGATATATTGAATGGAGCTAAGATCATTACAATGCCATCATCGCAGGATGCGAGGGGGGTATTTGTAAAGACGTTTCATGATACTAATCTTAAGGCTGCGGGGATAGATTTTGTGCTGAAGGAAAGTTACTTCTCTTTATCTAAAAAAGATGTGATCAGGGGGATGCACTTCCAGACACCGCCGCACCAGCACAGCAAAATAGTGTTTTGTCCGCAGGGGGCGATACTGGATGTGATCGTGGACCTGAGAATGGACTCCCCTACGTTTATGCAGCACTACGCCACCGAACTGTCTGCCGAAAATCATAAAGCCTATTATATACCCGAGGGTTTTGCACATGGGTTCAAATCGCTGACAGATGATGCTATTACTTATTACCTTGTATCATCAGAGTACAGCCAGCTGAACGATACGGGTGTGCGGTATGACAGAATAGGATTTGACTGGGGCGTACAGGACCCAATTATATCAGCAAGGGACCTGTCTTTTATTGCCATGCTGGAGTTTGAAAGCGTGTTTTAGGGCAACCTATTCTTTAAAATAATACAGGCTTGTGCAGATCATGCAAGCAGAAATAGCAGAATTACTAAATGACATTCGACCTAATATCACAAGATACCGCATCATCGGCCAGGGCGGGAGTAATGACCACGGCACATGGGGAAATACAGACCCCGATCTTTATGCCTGTGGGCACTGCTGCCAGCGTTAAGGCAGTGAGCCAGCAACAACTGAAGGATGAGGTGAAGGCCCAGATAATACTGGGAAACACTTACCACCTGTACCTGAGGCCAGGAATGCAGGTGCTGGAGGAAGCAGGCGGACTGCATAAATTCAACGGATGGGACAGGCCCATACTTACCGACAGTGGCGGATATCAGGTGTTCTCGCTGGCAGCAAACAGGAAGATAAAGGAAGAAGGAGTTGTATTTCAATCGCACATAGACGGGTCGAGGCATTTGTTTACCCCCGAGAACGTGATAGATACCCAACGTACCATAGGTGCAGACATCATCATGGCATTTGATGAATGCCCACCCTACCCTTCGGAATATGCATATGCCAAGACATCGATGGAGCTGACGCACAGGTGGCTGGCAAGATGTGTGCAGCATATGAGCGCCACAGAACCTAAGTATGGTTATGAGCAGACACTGTTCCCGATAGTACAGGGAGGAACATACAGAGACCTGAGAGAAATGTCATCGCAATTTATAGCAGGTATGGACTGTGACGGCAATGCCATAGGCGGATTGTCGGTAGGCGAGCCGGAAGAGATGATGTATGAACTGTGCGCACTGTGCTGTGAAAACCTGCCGGCTGAAAAGCCCCGCTACCTGATGGGTGTGGGTACACCATGGAACATACTGGAGAATATAGCACTGGGTGTAGATATGTTTGACTGCGTGATGCCCACCCGTAATGGCAGAAACGGGATGCTGTTCACCACCAAGGGAGTGATCAATATAAAGAACAAGAAGTGGGCAAATGACTTCAGCGTGATAGATGACGGACTGGACTGCCCGACCAGCCAATATTACTCTAAAGCTTATTTAAGGCACCTGTTTGTATCGGGTGAGGTATTAGGTTTAACAATTGCGAGTATCCACAACCTTGCTTTTTACTTACATTTGGTGCAGCAAGCAAGGGCACACATTATACAGGGTGATTATACACCATGGAAGAATGAGCAGGTGCAACTACTGAAGCAGCGATTGTAAGTTGCCGGTGAGATACCGGGCCAGGATCATGACAAAAGACATAGCAGACATAAAACCAAGGCAGCCTGCCAGACGAAAATGGTGGTCGTACACAGGACTTAAGAAACTCGATGTATATATCATCGGGAAATTCCTGAGTACCTTTTTCTTTGCGATCATGGTGCTAGCCGTTATCTCCTGCGTCATCGACTATTCGGAGAAGGTGGATAATATAGTACAGAAGAAAGCGAGCGCATGGACTGTGTTCATTTATTACAAGAACTTCATTCCGCACATAACGGCTCTGCTGTTCCCGCTGTTCATATTTATTGCGACGATCTTCTTTACCTCCAAGATCGCTTATAAATCTGAGATCATTGCGATACTGGCTGCGGGGGTTTCTTTTCAGCGCTTCCTGAGGCCTTATATAGTGGGTGCTGGTATCCTTTGTACTATATCACTGGTGGCCAATCACTGGATCATACCTAATGCCAATAAAGAGCGTATAGCATTTGAAGACACTTATATTAATGATAACAACTTTAAGTATGTAGGTGAGAATACGCATTTGGGTATATCGAAAGACAGATATGCTTACCTGCAGAGTTATAACTACAACACAAATACAGGCAACCGTTTTACCATAGAGAAGATAAACGGTACTATGCTTGAGGAGAAGCTGATGGCCGAGTATGTAACCTATGATACCGCAAAGAAGATATGGCACCTGCATAATGTAATGATACGCAAGAACGATTCTATCAACGAAAGTGTGCAAATGCTGCCAGAGATGGATGCAAAATACCCTTTCACCCCGGCTGACCTGAACAGAACCGATGCGATCAAAGAAGCGTTGACCACACCTGAGCTGAATGTGTATATAGCCAGGGAGCGGCTACGTGGCAGGGAAAACCTGAATTCTTATTTTATTGAAAAGGAGCGGAGGACCGCATCACCGTTTGCGGGATTCATACTTACTATGATAGGTGCCTGCATTGCCAGCAGGAAGATACGTGGCGGCAGCGGCCTGCACCTGGCAATAGGTATAGTTATCAGTGCGGTGTATATTATGTTCCTGCAGGTATCTACTACATTTGCCACCAAGGCTGCTATCAGCCCGCTGTTAGCAGTATGGATACCTAATATCATTTTCGGAGCATTGGCTTTTTACCTGTACAGAAGGCAGGTGAAGTAATTGATGAAGCATCGACTATGATACTTTTGCAAATAAAATTCAGCAGTTAATTTGTATGCAGCAGCGAATAATAACAGGTACTTTACTTACCATTACGCTTGTACTGTCTGTCTCGTTTTTTACATTATGTGGTACAAAGTCTGAAACATTTCACGGAGATGCTCTGGGTTACTATGTGTACCTGCCAGCAACATTTATTTATCACAATCATCAATCGCTGAATAGCTTACCCAAAGACAAGGGGATCAAAAAATATTTTTTTGAGTCCCTGACGGCAATGGACGAACAAAAGACACCTAAAGGATATACACAAAATCAATACACCTATGGTGTAGCGTTAATGGAACTGCCGTTCTTCTTCATTGCTCATGGTTATGAAATAGCTACGGGAAGACAAGCAAATGGTTTTTCGGATAGCTATCGATATCTTATCAAAGTATCGAGCTTGCTGTATGGCATACTGGGGCTGATACTGGCATATAAAATAGTAAGAAGATATTTTAGTGAAACTGCATCGGTAGCAGGGATATGTTTATTATTTGCCGGTACAAATCTATTCTGGTTCATGCTTTACCAGGCAGGTATGTCGCACGTGCCTCTGTTCTTTTTGTATGCACTGCTGATATACCTGACCATAAGGGTACATGAGCGGCCCCGGTTATTCTATTTCATTATGACGGGTGCTGTAGCGGGGCTGATTACCATAATCCGCCCGACAGATATTATTTGTCTGCTGATACCCTTGTTGTACAATGTCTATGATAAGGTCGGTATAAAAGACAAGATCAGATTTGTAGTTGAGCATAAACGAAAGGTGTACTTAGCAGCCGTATCATTTATAGTGCCGATAATTCCACAGCTTATCTACTGGAAGATAGTAGCAGGTAGTTTCGTCTATTACAGTTATGGTAGCCAGACATTTACCTGGAGCCACCCGCATATTATAGAGGGGCTCTTCCATTTCAGAAACGGATGGCTACCATATTCGCCGATAATGATCTTTTCTATTGCAGGTATGTTCCTGTATAAAAGCATTAATAAATGGGCATGGACCACCTGGGTTATCTTTCCTGGATATGTGTACATTATCTACTCGTGGTATTGCTATAATTATATCAATGGATTAGGATCAAGACCAATGATTCATTTATACCCATTGCTGGCAATATCGTTGGTAGGGTTTATACAATTCATATTTAAGCGAGGCACTGCTATCAAAGTGATATTCAGTATCATCTGTGTTTATTTTGTTGCTATCAATATATCGTACAGTATGCAAAAGCACCTTGGAATACTAAGAAGTGAAGAGTCGAACTATACATTCAATATGCAAATGCAATTTCGTATGAAAATGGAGTATAATGACCTTGTAGTATTTGACCTGGCCGAACGGCAACCCGATACAACTAAAATCATAAAAACTGCAACATTAGCGAGTAACTACTATGAAGATTCATTGGATGAGCATTATGAAATAGATGGTAGCCATAGAGGAACAAAACGTCTGTACCACATGAGTGCGAATGAAGAGTGGGCTGATGGTGTAGCTGTATATTACAATAAGCAACAGTTTGGCGATGCAAAATGGATAAAATGCAGTGGGAAATTCATGTGTCCTGTTTTTCCTAACAGCAATAACCATCAGCTTGTATTGCAAATAGGTGAAAAACAATGGAAGCACTGTACTATAGAGAATAAAATCGGTGTGAATGATATCATGAATGATACAGTCACATTCTATCATCTAAGAATAGAAGACTGGGGTACTGTATATTATTTTGTTCGCATTCCGAAAAACCTGCATGACGGAGACAAACTAAATTTGTATGTGTGGAACCCGGGCAAACAACATATATATATAGACGATGTATGCATGGAATTATATAAGGAGCGTTAACAAACTGCGTCTGCTCAGCTAAGTAGGCACTTCGTTCTTATCCTGCATGTACTTTTCCCAGTCCAGGTTTTCAGTAAGCATATCCCTGTTTATAGTATTGAGCAGTATCTCCAGATCCTGATCGGTACGTGTGGCTTTTAGTTTTTTCTCTTTATCCCTGAAATACACAGACATAGCAATGGACAGATTGATGATCTTCTCCCACTCATAGAGGTATTTAAGGGCTTCGCAGGCAGCAATAGTAGGCGGTATAAACAAAACGAGAAACAGCAGAACATCCTCGAACAGGCCGATATGGAATATATGAGGACAGTAAGAAGATACCTGGATGCCGTGACTAAGGCAGAAAATATTTGCCACTTCGAAATAATGGAGACCTACTGCTGCTATAAATAGAAGAAATAAGAACTGCCTGATGTTTTTATACTGGTTGTTCCTTTTTATGAATTTTTCCTTTTTACGTTCATGATACTTATACTGATCCATTATCAACTTAGACTCGATGTGATCCCTTTTCTCCTCAAATGACAATGAAGAGTAGCCGCTGATGTTGATGAGTCTAATGGTACTATCGAGTATATCAAACTCAGGTTTTTGATTGAACGAAAAATATATAGGGCTTACTGAAGTGCTATATAGCCTGAACCCTAATTCGGAGAAGAAACGCTTGATACGGAGCCGTTCTGCAATGATGCGATTATGTACATACGCATGGTGCAGTCGCTTAGAACCACCAAAGAACACAAGCAATACTATGATAACAATGCTGAAAAACTCAATGGATGCAAAAAGGAAATTGAGCCATAAAGGCATATGAAATGTAACTGTGATGGCGAAAGCCAGAACCTCTAATATACCTAAAATGAAGCCGGTGGTCCATAGCCTTCTATATTTTTTGTTTGTTTCAACAGCCTTTTTATCAAATTCGCTTTGTCTGTGCTGTATATATGCGGCAAGATGATTGGTGACGGCAGGGTTGATAATATCCCTTGATCCTTTATGATCGTGATTGTGCGGGTTAATGTAATTGATGAACAGGTGCGCATCTTCAGGGTTGATGATGATCACGTTTTTTTTAAGACCTGTTGCATAGTTAACTATATCGGCGGTACCACCCTTTCCTTTCCCTTCCTTTTCATTCCAGATGGCTATCAGCCAGTCGGACTCATCAACAACGCGGTGACCGAGATTGAGGAATAGTTGATCGACCTCTTTATTACCCTTTGTTGTGAGCACCCTAATACTCTGAGGGTTTACTTTGCTGTATATTTTATCAAAATTAAGCCGTGCCTGGTCTGAAGAGAAACCTTTAAGGTATTCATCCTTTTCGAAAGGCAGCAATATGTCCAATTCAAGCCCAAGTGATAATGCAACCTCAGCGAATAAGGTATCAGCACCTTCGGCCAACGGTGAAAGCGCTGTAAATGAAACAGTTGAATCATGCTCACCTACTGTGAACATGATATTTTGTATAGCTTTTGTAATAACCGGCCTGATGCGTTCCACCTCCTCTGCAGCCAACATACGATGGCCGGTAATGCCTAAAACAACCTTATTCATCAGTCTTTTATTGTATTATGTTTACGTAAACAGCGGTTCAAGATAATATTTTCAATTTTAAAAGCTTTGATAATTTATGATTATGCAGTTACTTTGACATATTAAGTAAAGATATAACAACCCCTGATGACAAATGCAACCCTGAATCTGCAAATGAGGGAAATACCCGTTGAGGATACAGCAATGCTCAACAGGATATTTATGCTCAGGGTAAAATGCAGGGAAGCCAGCGGATATATCACTTTTGACAAATACCCGGACGGATGGCATGATGATGAAGACTATCAGGCAAAACACTATGCAGTATTCAGCGGAGAAGAGCCTGTAGCATCGGGCAGAGTGAATATTTATGCGTCTGTTTATGACATTCCATGTTTTCCGGCCTTCCCACCTTTAGTAAATTTTAAAGACGGTAAAATCGGTTTCCTGTACCGCAATGGCGTGCTGCCGGAATACAGGAGTATGGGTATATCTAAACTGCTGAACAATATCAGGGAGCAATACATGATCGATAATGGCTGCAAGTACTCTATGGGATATTGCAGGGATTTCCAGGTGACCAACTTCCTGAAGCATGGCTACAAGAACTACGGGCCAATGGATACAACAAAAGTAAAGT
>CAYZKL010000040.1:24213-32663 GCA_964478855.1 uncultured Flavipsychrobacter sp. | reverse complement strand
AGTAGAGTTTAGCATTTGTTGCAGGCCCTCCGTCACAGCAATATCCTGAGGTGTCTTTACCGGCAATAGTCGTAATGATACGTACCTGCCCCTCCGTTTTTGAGAACGGGAACAAAAGGAATAGTAGGATAAGGGTCTTCTTCATTTCATGTGATTTGTACTAATTGACCAGTAATTGTATTAGCTCCTGCATACCATCCTCATCAGTCACCTGTACCACATACGCACCGCTGTTCAGCTGTGCTATAGCTATCGTTTCTTTATCGCTGCTCACCTGCCCCTCCATCACCTTTCTGCCCGTTACATCATATATTCGCAGGGTATGGCCTTTTGCATGTTCTATGGTTACTTCATGGTGTGCGGGGTTTGGGTATAGCTTACATTGTTTTTCTATAGTTTTTGGTATGCCGAGTGTTGGGTCATATACCATCCGTACTCTGTGATTTAGATAGTCAGCTATATATATTGTTCCATTTGTATCTACTTTCACATCAGCACACCAGATGTTGGCACTTGTTGCTGGCCCGCCATCACCCGAGAAATCTTTGATGCCAACTCCCGCTATGGTAGTAATGATATTCGTAACGCCATCTATTTTTCTGATCGCCGGACTTTCATACTGTGCAATAAAAATATTACCATGTTTATCCACAAAAATTCCCGAAGGTTGGTTCAGCATAGCACCTGCCGCGTTCAGCCCATCCCCCGAATAACCTGGATTACCATTACCTGTGATAGTGCTGATGATACCTGTTGATGCGGACACCTTTCGGATTGCATGGTTCCACTGATCGCAGATAAAAAGGTCTCCGACACTGTTGCAAACCATATGCAATGGGCCGTCAATTTTTGCATTGGTTGCCGGCCCGCCATCACCGCTATAACCTGCTATTGCTGTTCCCGCGAAAGTTGTAATGATACCAGTCTGCATATCTACTTTTCTCACTTTGAAATTGTCATAGTCGGCAATATAGAGATTACCTGCCGGATCAAAACATAGCCCGCAAGGCAGCCTCAGTCTTGCATTTGTTGCCAACCCGTTATCTCCTATCGATCCCGCAACGCCAGTCCCCGCAATCGTTGTGATGATACCCGTAGATACCGTCACTTTTCTTATCCTGTGGTTTGAGGCATCTGCTATATATATATTACCTGCAGTATCGGCGCAAATAGCTGTAGGGTTTGATAACTTGCAATTGGTAGCTGGTATATTATCGCCGGAGAATCCCGATACCCCAATACCGGCAACAGTAGAGATGATTCCGGTAGATAAAACTATCTTCCGTATCCGGCACCCAAACCCTTCAACGATATATAAGTTCCCAAAATTATCTAAGCATATTCCTTCCGGTAAGTTGAGTTTAGCATTTGTTGCAGGTCCTCCGTCACAGCAATATCCTGCGCTGTCTGTACCTGCGATCGTAGTAATGATACGTACCTGCCCCTCCGTTCTAAAGAACGGGAACAACAGGAGTAGGAATAGGATTAGGTACCTCGGCATATTGCTCAAAAGGTTAATTGACTTCAATTTAATAAATATTACCGGAATATCATTATTTCAGTATGGATAGCAGTAACAGGATGCTGGGTAAACCAACTAAATAAAAAAGGTGCCCTGTAAGGCACCTTAAAATTTCGTCTAATCTATTTAGATTAAGTTAAGTGCTTGATCAGCTCCTTAACCAGATCCAAAAGTTGAATAACAAAAAGCCAGCGCTCCTTAGAGTTGCGATTTTTCATAATTATCCTTTGTGATAAATAGTGAATAATGCCCCTCTTAAATAAGCGTTGGCTTATATTTTGCTTGAATATTGTAAATATACGAATGTTAGTTGAATGAGTAACTAAAGTCAGTGGAGCTATCCGAAATTATTACCCAATCGCCGTAATAATTCATATTATTTTCAAAAAGAACGAAATGTTTACCTGGCTCTAATCGCATGTGATAATTCCCGTCACTATTTACTTTCGTTTTTTTTGCATGAGCATTAATTTGCAGTCTATAGGAAGCTTGAATCATATCTTTATTTAGCGTGTCATATGCACTTTCCGTCATCCCATATTTTTCTAATTTCTCATCCCATATTCTCCTTTCTTTTTTTGTTGTTGCATTCAGGGCGTTGATATGATATCGCTTAACGATTTGGTACATATTATAAAGGGCATATTTGCTATTTTTATCGTCTGTGTCTACATATTCATCTTGTAAAGCAAAAACATTTGTTCCAGTAGCCGGTATCGAGTTATTAAATAGAACAACACCATTTATAGATTGCGCACCAGCACTTGTGTACAAGATGATTAGGAAGGATAATAGGATAAGTTTCTTCATTTTAGAGTAGTGTTATCTGTTGTCTTCAGGCATAAAGATGTATATTTTCTTCGGCACTACATGATATTTTTCTGAAACTTAGGTAATGTACCTTTTTCAAGTAGACATTCCTCTTATTCTTTAATTCTGACCATTCTGATTCAGACAACCTCTCCGCACATACCATCCTCACCCTCAATCACTTCCCTCCAAAAATTCTTTTATCATAAACCGCTGGCGTCTTATCATACTACGTTTTCGGTATTATCATAAAAATCCGTTTTTATTCATCCAACATATTCCCTCACCTTTGTGAGTTAAAGGATGCGAACAGGACTTTGCCATTATAAAATGACGGCAATTACACCAGTCGCTCCTTCTCCTCCCTTCAGGGAGGCCGGGAGGGCTTGAGGTTCTAATAGGGTCACAATGGGCATACCCAATGGGGTGACCAAAGTCGAAAATCACACCCCATTTTCGACATATCATTGGGGTCATGTATGCTAAGGGATTCTGATTATTCTTTAATTCTGACCATTCTGATTCAGACAATAGGGTCACAATGGGATACCAATGGGGTGACCAAAAGTGAAAATCACACCCCATTTTCGACATATGGCAACTGACGTGTCGAAAATCATCACCCCATTTCGACATATCGTTGGGGTGACTTTGGGGTGTGGATGGGGTCACCATCACCCCAAAATATCATTGATAATCAATTAGTTAAGTCCCATAATCAGGTGTAAACAATAAAATGGGGTGACCAGATTCGAAAATCACCACCCGATTTCGACGGGTGAGCACACTGTTTTTCATTTTTATGGGTCACGATTGGTTTGGCTATCGCTACCCGCACTACGCTGTCTACTTAGTGGGGTGACTAAAAGTGAAAATCACACCCCATTTTCGACATATCATCATTGTTATGTCGAAAATCCGCCCTATTTTCGACAAAAACCACAAAACCATACAATTCACCATGCCATTCAATCCCTCAACACCAAATAATACACTTCCCTTACTAACCCCCGAAACCTGGTCGCCCACGCCCGAGGTCATGCAAATGCTCATACCTGCTGCCCGTAACCTGGCAGAACTCAGCGGCCTGTGTCAGGGCATAAAAGACCCCAACTGGATAGTGAATGCACTGGCCCTGCAGGAAAGTAAGCATAGCGCAGCCATAGATAATATTACCGCCGCCAATGACGATGTGTTTGAGGCAGGCATGGAAGGTGGCCTTATCTCTATGGCAGCGCAGAAGATATACCACACCCGCAACGGGCTGTACCGCGGTATGGCATCCATGCTCAAAAGGCAATTCATCATATCGCCATCGGTGATCACAGAGGTGGCCCAGGTAATGCTGCTGACTAGCGCCGGTATCAGGGATACCCCCGGCACACCCATGAAGAACACGCTTACCGATGAGCTCATCTATACCCCGCCATCGGGCGCACCCGTTATCCGCGAAAAGATGGACAACCTGGAGCGCTGCATCAACGACCCCAATTTCTGGCCGATGGATCCGCTGCTCAAAATGGCGTTCATCCATTACCAGCTCGAGGCCATTCAGCCGTTTGCCGAGGGTAGCGGCCGTACAGCCCGCGTGGTCAATAACTTATACCTCGTGCAGCAGGGCCTGCTGCCTCACCCGCTGCTGTCAATGAGCAGTTATATAGTTAAGAACAGGTTCCGCTACTACCAGGCCATGGACAAGGTAACCTCTGAAAATAACTGGAACGACTGGCTGCTCTACAACCTTGCCGCCGTAGCCGAAACAGCTAAAAAGACCACCGGCACGATAAAGCAACTGCTGGCGCTCAGGGAAACTATGAACGATGAATTGCAGAAAGCATTGGGTGCATCATACAAGCCTGAGCTGCTCCCCCTCCTGTTCGACTCGCCGTATATAAAGATAGAATCACTGGAAAAGAAGGAAATAGCCCACCGGCAGACCGCCTCTACATGGTTCAAAAAGCTGGTACAGGCAGGTATTATACTGGAGCAGAGAAGGGGCAGAACCCTCTATTTCATCAACGACAGGCTTATAGAACTACTTACGGCTTAACACTGGCGTAATATTCCCGTAACAAAGTTAACATAGGAGTAATCGTGGCGTAACATTAAAATAACATGGGCGGGTGACCTTTGCAAAAAAATTATTGCAATGCGTTTTATCGTTTTATTGACTTTTATATGTTGTTCTTTTACCCAGGCCTTCGCCGCTGGTAAGATATCGGGCAAGGTTGCAGATGCTAAGAATGGCGAGACCCTGATAGGTGCTGTGGTTACTGTGCAGGGCACATCGGCCGGTGCGGTTACCGATATGGATGGTAATTTCATACTGTCTGTAGATGCGGGTACTTATACCATATCGGTTAAGTACATGGGCTACCAGGAAAAAGAAGTGAGCGGCATAATAGTGGCAGAAGGTGCCGAGGCTATTATAAATGTAGTGCTGAGCGCTGCTAAGAATACCGAACTGCAGGAAGTAGTGGTGCAGTCGTCACTGAAGAAAGAGAACATCAGTGCCATGATACTGGTGCAGAAGAATACCAATACAGTGGCGCAGGTAGTATCTGCCGAGGCCATCCGTAAGTCTCCGGACCGTAACACCGGCGAGGTACTGAAAAGGGTTTCATCAGCATCTATACAGGAAGGAAAGTACCTGGTGGTGCGTGGCCTTGCAGACCGTTACAACCAGGCTACCCTCAATGGTATGTTGCTGTCGAGCACGGAGCCTGACCGTAAAACATTCTCTTTCGACCTGTTCCCATCAGGCATGATCGACAATATTGTGATCAACAAAGCAGCTACCCCTGATCTTCCGGGCGAGTTTGCAGGTGGCCTGATACAGGTGAACACTAAGGATATCCCTTCAAAGAACTTCTTTACCATACAGGTGGGCAGCGGTGTCAATACACAGACAACTGGCAATGACTTCTTCTACTACAAGGGTGGTAAGATGGACTGGTTAGGTATAGATGATGGTACCCGTGCATTGCCGGATGCCGTACCTGCAAAGGATAAGTTCAGGGCTATGTCTGGCGAAGAAAAGAACGCACTGGGCAAGCAGTTGAAGAATGACTGGGCCTATGAAAAGAAGAGCGGTACGCCAAACGCCAGCATGCAGGCTTCAGGCGGTCTTAATACCAAACTGTTCGATAAGAAGTTCGGTGCCATCTTCGCGGTCAACTACAACAAGCAGAACCGTAAGACAGAGATCACCCGTGCTTTCTACAACCAGACAGGTGCATTACAAAAGACACTCGACTTCAACGAGCAATCGTATAACGAAGAGGTGCTTGCAGGTGCATTGGCAAACCTTACATTGGAGCTGAATTCTAATAACCGTATATCATTGAAGAGCCTGTACAACATAAATGGTATTGACAATACACTTATCCGCAGTGGCCGTAACAACGACTATGGTGCAGATATTAAGTCATACCAGCTGGCGTTCAGGTCTACACAGTATTACACAACGCAGTTGCTGGGTAGCCATTACCTGGAGGCTTCTAAGATCAAGCTGAACTGGGCTACAAGTTATGTGCGCCTGCGCCAGGCTCAGCCAAACCTGCGCCGTATGGAATACAGGAAGTCTGATGACGATACCGTTTACCGCGCTACCGTACAGAGCTACCTGCCATCGCTCAACTCTGCCAGTAAGTTCTACTCAGACCTTACCGACAATATAGGCCTGGGCAGCGTAGATGCGGCAAAGCAGTTCAAGATAAACGAGGTGAACCAGACAGTGAAAGTGGGTTACATGACACAGTCTAAGAGCCGTGTATTCACTTCCCGTCCTTTCGGTTTCACTGGTGGTACCAATGAGACTAACCTGTTGCCTAACGACCAGATATTCGCTCCGTCAAACATCGGCATCACTGATGGCTACAACTTCAATGAGCTCAGCGATAAGGATTATGACTATACTGCAGGCAGCTGGTTGAATGCGGCTTTCGCAATGATGGATAACTCTTTCAATAAGAACTTCAGGTTGGTATGGGGTGTTCGTTATGAGAACTTCAACCAGCAGTTGAACGGCTTCAGGAGCAACAGGCCGGTGAGCCTGAATAAGAATACAGGCGATGTATTACCATCTTTGAACCTTACTTACAAGTACAGCGAGAAGGTCAACTTCAGGTTCTGCGCATCACAGACCGTTATCAGGCCTGAGTTCCGTGAGTTGTCTCCGTTCACCTTCTACGATTTCGAATTGATGGCTGCGGTACAGGGTAACCCTGATCTGAAGCGTACTAAGATCACTAACCTTGATCTGCGTTATGAGTTGTATCCAAGGTCAGGCGAACTGGTTACAGCCGGTGTGTTCTACAAGAAGTTCCTTAATCCTATCGAGCAGTTCTATAACGAATCAGGTGTCAATACATTCTCATTCACTTATGGCAATGCTACATCTGCTGCAAGTGCCGGTGCTGAAGTGGAGTTCAGGAAACGCCTTGATTTCATAGGTAAGTCATTCAGGCCTTTCACATTCTTTGCTAATGCTTCTTATATCATGAACCAGGTAGACTTTGTAACCAAGGATGCTACCGGTAAAGAAGTTGTCAGCAACAGGCCTATGCAGGGACAGTCGCCATATGTGATCAGCAGTGGTTTCCAGTTCGATGGCGAAAAGACAGGTACCAATGCTACTATCCTGTTCAACATGATCGGCCGCAGGATATTCCTGGTGGGCAACGATCAGAGCCCGAACATCTGGGAAGCACCAAGGCCTTTATTCGACTTCACCCTGTCACAGAAAGTGCTGCACCGCAGGGCCGATATCAAGTTCACCATCACAGACATACTTAACAAGAATGCAAACTTCTACCAGGACAAGAACGAAAATGGTAAGTTCGACAGCAATACAGACTTCCTCAGGATCTCTCGCAGGGCTGGTACTACATTCTCGCTTTCATTCCTGTACGATATTAAATAAGCTGTACAAATAATTGCAAATGGCACAGGCGCCACGCTCATCAGCGTGGCGCCTGTTTCGGTAGTAATACCATCCGTTCTTCACATTACGTTGATACAGGCTTAACCTTTACTTAAGCTCGCGGTAATAATGCGGTAACATACGCTACCGACTTTTGTGTAAAATAAAAAAGGAAAAAAAATGAAAAAATACTTATTCGGTTTAGCGGTATTGTCTGCAATGTTTGCAGCATCATGCAAAAAGAAAGACAACACTCCCGCCCCACCTGTAGTGGTTGAGGATCCTAATGGTTACATACTCAGCGGAGACATTACAACAAGCAGGACCCTGCTGAAAGGCAAGACCTATTCACTCGAAAACCTGGTGTATGTAAAAGGCGGCGCAACGCTGACTATCGAACCGGGCGTAACGATCAGGGTTTTCAAAGGCAAGAATGCACTTGTTATCACAAGAGGCAGCAAGATAATGGCAGAAGGTACTGCTACAGAACCAATCGTACTTACATCAAACGAAGCATCTCCTGCTCCGGGCGATTGGGGTGGTATCATCATGTTGGGTAATGCTACTGCAAACTCTTCATTCAATGGCAATGCAGGCGTAGGTGAAATAGAAGGTGGTATCAACAATGCTGCAGGCGATGGTCTGTATGGTGGTACTAATGATAATGACAATTCAGGTGTGATCAAGTATGTACGTATAGAGTACGGTGGATACCCGTTCCAGCCTGATAAAGAGTTGAACTCTCTGACGATGGGCGGCGTAGGTAACGGTACTGTTATCGACTATGTACAGTGTTCTTATGGCGGCGATGACGCTTTCGAGTGGTTTGGTGGTACAGTTAACGCTAAGCACCTGATCGCTTACAAAGGTCTTGATGATGAGTTTGATACTGATAACGGTTTCCGTGGTACAGTACAGTTCGCTATCGCTATCCGTGATAAAGATAAGGCTGATATCTCAGGCTCTAACGGTTTCGAATCAGATAACGATGCAAGCGGTACTACTACTACACCGATCACTGCACCTGTATTTGCTAACATCACTATCATAGGCCCTAAGCAGGATGCTTCAACTACTATCGCCAGCAATTTCAAGCGTGGTGCACATCTCAGGAGAAACACACGTACATCTATCCTTAATTCTGTGATCATGGGTTATCCTACAGGCCTGCTGATCGACGGTTCTAAAGCTGCT
>CAYZKL010000040.1:0-24203 GCA_964478855.1 uncultured Flavipsychrobacter sp. | reverse complement strand
AGCTGCTAACAACCTGATCAATGGTGATATGGAACTCCGGGGTATCGTGATAGCTGGTTGCACTAAATCACTGGATACGGTAGGTACTTCAAGCACTACTCTTGGTAGCCTTACTACATTCTTTACTTCAAACACAGCGTATAACAATGAAGTGAAGACAAATACATCAGATGCAGGCCTTATAGCTCCTTATGGTGCAGGTGCAGCGTTCGATCCTTCTCCTGCTGCAGGTTCATTGCTTGCATCAGGTGCTGTTACAAGCGGTAAACTGGGTGGTGCTACTACAGTATCTTATCGCGGTGCGGTAGGTGTAGGTGACACATGGTGGAAAGGTTGGACTAAATTCTAATTTCAAAATAGTAAGTGAGTAAAATGATAAAAGCGGCGCTTCGAAAGAAGCGCCGCTTTTGATTTATATCATCCGGTATAACTTATTGTATCCTCAGTTTATACAGCACGCAAGGCATATAATGGGCACCCAGCATACGCCATATATTGTTCATGTTCTCGTACGTTGTTGGCTGCAGTTCCATCACCATTTTTTCAATACTGGTATCAAGTGCAGGGGTATTCTGCCTGGTGAATATCGGCTTGTCCTGGAAGAAGCTGATGGCCTGCGACAGGAACGACAGCGACTCAGGATAGTTATCACTTCCGAAGTTGGCAGACACCAGCATGTTCAGGTTCATATTGATAGACAGGTGCGGGTTGATAGCCGGGTTAATAGGTGGCATATTCTTCGATACCCTGTCCTCTTCTATATTCACCAGTGTTATCACCAGTTTGTTCTGGGTGTGGTTGGCCACGCTCCCGTCCTGGTTCACTATCGATGATAAGATCGCCTTATCTTCTTGCAGGGAAAGCTGCTTTTTTAGGTACTCATTAAGGTCCTGCGTTATGCCGGATAGTGCTTTATTGATCATCTATGGCTTGTTATAGAGCGTAAAGTACGACTCTTTGGCCGGTATTGAGCCTAAACACTAAGGTCTGTGGCCATATCTATAGATATATATCCTTCAATAACCTACCTTTGCATCGTTTTTTATAAATATAATAATGTCCGAAATAAGACCTTTTCTCAGGCTTAGCGGCCTTGAACCGTTAATAGTACGCCCCGAAACGAACTTTGTGAACGTGGGTGAGCGTACCAATGTCACAGGCTCTAAAAAGTTTGCCCGGCTCATCAGGGAAAACAAGTATGAAGAAGCGCTTTCTGTAGCTCGTCAGCAAGTGGAGAATGGGGCCCAGGTACTGGATATAAACATGGATGATGCGCTGCTGGACGGCGTGCAGGCTATGACCACTTACGTGAACCTGTTGCAGGCAGAACCGGATATCGCAAGGATACCCATCATGCTTGATTCCTCTAAGTTCGCTATCATAGAGGCCGGCCTCAAGTGTATACAAGGCAAGTGCATCGTGAACTCGATTTCTATGAAGGAAGGTGAGGAGAAGTTCATAGAGCAGGCTGAGATATGCCGTAGCTACGGTGCGTCGGTAATAGTAATGGCTTTTGACGAGCAGGGCCAGGCAGATACGATAGCGAGGAAGGTTGAAATATCTGAACGGGCATATAAGATCCTTACCGAGCAGGTAGGGTTCCCACCGCAGGATATAATCTTCGATCTTAACATTTTTGCCATAGCCACCGGTATAGAAGAGCATAACAATTACGGAGTAGACTTTATAGAGGCTACGCGCATAGTGAAACAAAAAATGCCGCTTACCCGCGTAAGCGGTGGTGTGAGCAATGTATCCTTCTCATTCCGTGGTAACGACCCGGTACGTGAGGCAATGCACAGTGTATTCCTGTACCATGCCATCAAGGCTGGTATGGATATGGGAATCGTTAATGCCGGTGCGCTGGTAGTATATGACGAGATCGAGCCAAAGCTCCGTGAACTTTGTGAGGATGTGATCCTTAACCGTAACCCGGATGCAACAGAAACCCTTGTCACTTTTGCGGAAACAGTAAAATCAAAAGATAAAGAAGAGAAGAAAGATGATGTGTGGCGCACCACTCCTGTAGAGGAGCGTCTGAAGCATGCATTAGTGAATGGTATAACCGACTATATAGATGCCGATACCGAAGAGGCTCGTGCAAAATACCCAAAACCGCTGGATGTGATAGAGGGTCCGCTGATGGATGGTATGAATGTGGTGGGTGACCTGTTTGGCAGTGGTAAGATGTTTTTGCCGCAGGTGGTAAAGAGTGCCCGTGTCATGAAGAAGAGTGTGGCTTACCTGTTCCCGTTCATTGAGGCAGAGAAAGAGTTGCGCCGCCAGGCACATATAGACGCCGGTACAATAAATGAAGAAAGCGCAGGTGCCGCCAAAATATTGATGGCTACTGTAAAGGGTGATGTACACGATATAGGAAAGAATATAGTTGGCGTGGTACTGGGTTGCAATGGATACGACATTATCGACCTTGGCGTAATGGTACCTACTGATAAGATACTGGATACTGCTATAAAAGAAAACGTGGACCTGATAGGTCTGAGTGGTCTTATCACTCCTTCTTTGGACGAGATGGTACACGTGGCCAAGGAAATGAAGCGTCGTGGCATGACACAGCCATTGCTGATAGGTGGTGCCACCACCAGCCGTATGCATACTGCTGTGAAAATAGCGCAGCAATACGATAATGGTGTGGTATATGTACTAGATGCCAGCCGTAGCGTTACTGTAGCCGGCAACCTGCTGAATAAAGAACAGAAAGGAGATTTCCTTAAAGGTATCAATGCGGAGTACGATAAACTGAGAGAGGATTTTGAAAATAAGAAAACTGTAAAACAGTATATAACATTTGCACAGGCACAGGCTAATGCGACTAAGATAGACTGGACAAGCTATATACCACCAAGGCCTAACCTGCTGGGTACGAAAGTATTCGCAGACTACGACCTTGCTGAAATAAGGCAGTATATAGATTGGGGCCCGTTTTTTATAGCATGGGAAATGAGGGGTAAGTTCCCGGATATACTGAAGGATGCAACTGTAGGCGTAGAAGCCACTAAACTGTATAACGACGCAAATGCCCTGCTTGATAAAGTAATAAACGAACAGTGGCTGAATGCAAAAGGTGTGATAGGTATGTGGGAGGCTAAGAAGACAGCACCAGATACTATAGAGCTGATAGACGAACATGGCAGAAGCCTGGCTCAGCTGGAATCATTGCGCCAGCAGATAAAGAAAGCACCGGGTCAGCCAAATACTTCATTGGCAGACTTTATACGCCCTTATACTTTTGGTGGCGAGCATGAGATCCGTGATTATATGGGTGCCTTTGCGGTGAGCATACATGGCATAGAGCCTCACCTGAAGAAATTTGCGGATGACCATGATGATTACAATAAAATAATGCTGCAGGCACTTGCCGACAGGCTTGCTGAAGCTTTTGCTGAAGTATTGCACAAACGTGTAAGGACAGAGTTCTGGGGTTATGCTAAGGAAGAAAGTATTCCCGTTGAAGACCTGGTGAAAGAAAAATACCAGGGCATACGCCCGGCACCGGGCTATCCTGCCTGTCCTGATCATACCGAAAAATACAAACTGTTCGACCTGTTAAGCGCTACTGCCAATGCAGGCATAGATCTTACAGAATCATTGGCCATGTATCCGGGTGCATCTGTGTGTGGCTGGTACTTCAGCCATCCGGAAAGTCATTATTTTGGTATCAATAAAATAATGGACGACCAGTTGAAAGATTATACAGAACGTAAAGGAATGAGTGCAGATGAAATGAACAGGTGGCTGGCGCCGGTTTTAGATTAATTTAAAAGTTAAAAACTACAAGTGAGCGAAACAATTTCATCTGAAGGTACAGTTACGGGACCTATACAGCAGAAGCCATTGGTATTACGTGTACCGGCTACAATTATTTCCTATATCTGCCATCCTGTATTCATGCCATTGATAATGGCATTCGTATTATCAAAGCTGGAGCCCGTCGCTTATGCTCCTTTTCTGGCTGATCCCGGACAAAAGGTATGGCTAATAAATATTGGATTGACTGCGGTATTTTACCCATTGTTCAGTGTGCTGCTGTTAAAGAAGCTGGATTTCATCAGTAGTTATACAATGCCGACAGCCAAAGAGCGTACTATACCCTTAATGGCTACAATGATATTTTACTTTTGGGTAAGTCATGTGTTCAATAGCGTACCCGGTACTATACCATTAAGCCTCAAAGTTTTATTACTTGGAAATTTCTGGGGCCTGATCCTGATATTCATTGTCAATATTTTTACTAAGATAAGTTTGCATACTTCCGCTGCCGGGTCTATGATCGGTGTAGTGTTAGTGGCCTTGA
Organism: uncultured Flavipsychrobacter sp.; assembly: GCA_964478855.1. GTDB lineage: Bacteria > Bacteroidota > Bacteroidia > Chitinophagales > Chitinophagaceae > Nemorincola. Next base: position 19,888 of record CAYZKL010000040.1, on the reverse strand, counting down.
TCAATGGCAGTCCTAACATGGCTTTGCCTTTACTCGTTACAATAGCAGTCGGCATTACCATTGGGTATGCACGCACTGTACTGGGCGCTCATCAGCGTGGCGATATATGGTTGGGATATATCCTCGGCATATTGTCACAACTGGGGGCCTATGTCTATCTTAAATAGGATGTCTTTAAGTTAAAACAGATATTTTTACTTTTACATTTTCAATTTCGTCGTATGTCACAGCAATTCTCTACTGATAAAGCACCTAAGCCGGTTGGGCTGTACCCACATGCAAGACGTGCCGGCAACCTTTTATTTCTTTCGGGAGTAGGTCCCCGTAAGGCAGGATCAGATGAGATACCAGGTCTTAAAACCGATAAGCACGGTAACTACATCGAGTTTGATTTTGCTGAACAATGCAGAAGTGTTTTTGATAATGTCCGTACTATCCTCGAGGAGAGCGGTAGCAGCTGGGACAAATTGATAGATGTGACCGTGTTCCTGGTAAACATGAAACGTGATTTCCAGACCTACAATAAGATCTACGCTGAGTACTTTAAGGACAACCAGCCTTGCCGCACTACTATTGGCATAGAGAGCCTGCCCACGGCTATCACCATAGAGCTCAAGTGTATTGCAACGATAGACTAAGAAAACTTAAGACTACTGCTTATTGAAGTCATTCAGGCTTACCACTACCTGGTAGCCACTGTTAGTATTTGTTTTGATGATACTTGCAGAAGCCGTAGTGCCATTTACGCTACCCGTGCCTGAATAGGAAAATGAATCTACAGGTGTAGCTGTAATTGTAAAATTAGATCCTGATGCAGAACTTGTGGTAAGTACTATAGGCATTTCTACGGTCGGCCTACCTGGACAAGTCCACACCATTTTCATTTTAGCATACATAGTATCACTGCCAAAAGAAAACGCAAGGGTATTATTAGTTATAGCGGTACTGCCTATACCTATATTTTCTACTGAAGTGCCCTTGTATGTATTTGCATATGATTTCCTGTAAGCAGATTCACAGTTATTGCCGCCAATGCCGGTAGGGCATGAGCAAATACCCCCTGAGCAAGATCCTCCGTTAAGACAAGTTACTCCTTTGCATGCTTCTTTGGTGCATGATGTATATAATACAGCACTGAAAGTGCCCAATGCAAGAAAAGTACCTAATGCGATCTGCTTCAACAATTTCATAGTTTGTATTTTATCTGGTAAGTATTTGTCAAAGATAAGTTTTAGCTGTGTTACAGCCAATAGCATCAATAACCATGCCTTCCTTCATTTTAAAAATATAAAAATATTTAACTTTGTGGTTTTTGGAACAATCTTTGTAAGTTATGGAAGAATAACAATATTTTTGCACAAACTAAAACGGACTAAAATGAAAAAACAATTTCTTTTCCTTGCAGGCACAGCCATAATCCTGGCTTCTTGCGCAAGCAATAATGAAAATCCTGCACAGACACAGGCGCAAATAGATTCTGCTGTTAACGCAAAGATGGCTGAGCACGATGCAGAAAATGCGGCTAAGAATGACTCAACCTTACAGGCAATGGAAAAAGAAAAGGCTGAAGCTGAAGCAAGAGCTCAGGAAGCTGAAGCTGCTGCAGCAAAGGGTGGTAAAACTAAAACAAAGACCAAAACCACAACAACTACTACTACAGTAAAGGAAACTCCTCCTCCGGCACCGGCACCAACAGTAGGCAACGGTAAACCAAAAATGAACGAGCCTGCTAGTAACCAGGCCGGTAAAGAAAATACAATAGGAAACGGTAAGCCTAAAATGAAATAAGCAATCGAATTCCATAAAAAAATCCCCGTATTATGTACGGGGATTTTTTTATGGAATTCGATCAGGCACAAAAAAACCGGCATTGTTTGCCGGTTTTTTTGTGCTTAAGTAGTAAATTATTTAGTACCTGTAAATACGCAAGTATTGCTGATAGCACCATTGGTGATCGTATAGTGAACGCTCAGTGAGTTCGTAGACAATCTGCCAGAACCGCTGAAAGTAGCACCGCCCTGAGTACCAGAGAAAGTGAAAGAATCAGTTGCAGCCATTGTGCAGGTTGCAGTGATATTATCATTGTACAGGTTAGTGTAAGTTAATTTTAATGCATCAGAGTTAGCAGCTAAAGTAACTGAATAGTTATCAGTACCTATAGAACAGATTTCGCTACCAACATAAGTACCTACAAATTTATCTCTTGATTTTGTTTCACAGTTTGTGCCTTCATATCCTGTAGGACAAGTACAAACACCGGCAGAACAAGTACCACCATTTTGACAAGTAACATCTTTACACTCATCTTTGTTGCAAGATGTGTACACTACTGCGCAGAAAGCGCTCACGGTCAGGAATGCGGTTAACGCGATTTGTTTAATTGATTTCATAGATAAATTTTTAGTAAGTGATTAAAATGATTTGCCAAAGATACGTTTTTTAAATGGCAATTAAAGCAAGTAGTAACAACAATCATGCCTGAAAAGTGATTTTCCGTATAAAATTAATTGGCATAAAATCGAATTTACAGGACTTCAACACAAAATATTTATGCAGAAAATATATTGATGGTGGGGTTCCCTTCCTCAACCGTCTTACTTTTGTCGTCTTATATGCTTTCAAAAACTCTGCTTTTTCTCTATTTCTGCATAGTTGGGTACATTCCTTTTACTGTTGCAGCAAGCTATAAGTATGAATACTCGGCAAACTGCAGTACAGCATACGCACATTATATGTCATTGCATCTCCGTGAGGGTCGTGCAGCTATTAATGACGAGGTGAGGACAAATCCGTATAACCTCATGGCTACCTACATCGCAGACTACGAAGATTGTACCCTGCTGATGCTAAATGTAGATCCACTGGAATACGAACAGCGCAAAGAACATTTTGACGAGCGTATAGCGTTGTTGGAGAAAGGCGAGAAATCATCACCATGGTATAGGTTCTGTATAGCAGGTGTTTACCTGCATTGGGCTATAGTGCACTTACAGTTTGGTGAGCAGCTTAAGGCTACAATGAAATTCAGAAAGTCATTTGCGCTGATCAAAGAAAACCAGGAATTACACCCGGGTTTCGAATATAATTCCATATTTACAGGTTTGCAGGAGGCGGTAGTAGGTTCACTACCCGGCAATTATAAATGGATCGCCTCTGTTTTTGGTATGAAGGGCAATGCAAAAAAGGGTACCGATCTGCTCAGCAATTTTATAAATGCTCATTCCGTAAATCAGCCTTTATATGCGGAAACCGTGCTTTTTAATATATATACAAGGTTCTACCTCTTGCGTCAGCAAGAAGAAATGTGGAATTTTATCAACAGTTCCCGGTTTGTCTCCACAGGTAATTTACTCAATACGTATGTAAAAGCAAATATAGGTTTGGACTATCGTAAGGCTGATGAGGTGATACAGGCACTGTCCGCCGCATCTTCAGATAATGTATATTATAACTATCCTTTTTTTGAATACCAGGCAGGTATAGCATTACTTTCAAAAAACGATACGGCCTGTATAGCACACTTCAGGCAATACATCCGCAATTGCAAAAGTGGAAATTATATAAAGGACAGTTGGCAGAAAACAGGATATGCATATTACCTGGCGGGCAATATGCCGCAGGCTTCCTATTGTCGGGAACAGGCAGGGCTACGGGGACAGGCTAAACTGGATGCGGATAAACAGGCCGAAAAATTTGCTGATAATAATGAATGGCCGTTAAGGCAACTGCTGTCTGCAAGGCTTTATATAGATGGCGGGTATTACAGCAAAGCACAGGCAATGCTCAGCAGTATAGACCCCGCAACACTTACAAAACCCGCTGATAAGGCTGAATATTACTTCAGGCAAGGCAGGGTGTACCATGAATCTGGAAATAACCCTAAAGCAATTGAGTTCTATAAATACACGATACAAATTGCCAAAAACAGGCATGAGCAGTTTGCTGCCCGGGCTGCATTGCAGGCAGGGCTTGTTTACGAACACCTCGGGCAGAAAGATAATGCTATCAGTATGTACAATAAATGCCTGGACATGCCACCGCATGATTTTCAGAATTCGATAGACCAGCAGGCAAAAGCAGGAATAAACAGGATAGAAGGAAGATGAAATCAGTTAAGTAGTTCCACTTTTCCTATTGCAGCTATCCAGCTATCAAATAGTCGGTGTTCTACTTCGCACATATCAGCTGCCAGTGACTCCCATTCCGGATGAAAAACTTCAAGCATACGTTGCATCTCTTCCAGGTGGCCTTCTTCTTCAAGAATAATTGATTTTACATTCACTTTCGATGCATGCTTGGTCAACGCATCCTGGTATACACCATATAGCATATCTGCACGCACTTCTATGGCGTAGGTAACCAGCAGGTATGCTCCATGTTTCAGATCACGGCCGGTAAGGTTCAGTTTATTTTTCAGGTATCTGCAGGCTTCTACGTCCAGCATATTCAGGTAATGGTAGCTTTCCAGCGGTGCCAGCAGATAGGGTGCCGAATAATCAGGGCAGGCATCAGGAGACAGTTTACCTATTTGTTTTTTCAGGTAGTAAGCATGCCGGGCCTCTTCAGCCGCATGTTTCAATACAATGATATTGGTATGTACAGGATGTTCATATTTCGATATTTTGCGGGCTCCGGTGTTTTCCATCATCGACAGGCTATTCAGCCATTTGGCATGTATATCGTCGGAAGCAACTATTTTATCAACTATAATTTCAAACTGGTCTGGCTGTTTCATCGCGGCAAATTTAAATCGTTTTTAGCCAAATAGAGGTAATGCAAAAAACATATTCCGGTAAAATAATAAGCTAATTGGGCAATTAGCTTATTTTTGCTGCCTGCAAAAAAGCATAAGCATGAGCGAAGAAAGGTCATTAAATTTTCTGGAAGAGATAATAGAACAGGATATTGCCAATGGTGTCAATAACGGTAGGGTACAGACCCGTTTCCCGCCTGAGCCCAATGGTTACCTTCATATAGGTCATGCCTCGTCCATTTGCCTCAATTTTGGCCTTGCTGAAAAATACAATGGCAAATGCAACCTGCGGTTTGATGATACCAATCCGGTTACCGAGGACACTGAGTATGTGGACAGTATCAAAAAGGATATACAATGGCTTGGCTTTCAGTGGGATAATGAACTTTATGCCTCTGATTATTTTGAAACCCTGTATAATTTCGCAGTCACTCTTATAACTAAGGGATTGGCTTACGTGGATGATAGCACTGCTGAACAGATAGCCGCAACAAAAGGATCAATAACTACTCCCGGTACAGACAGTCCGTACCGTAACCGCAGTATTGAAGAAAATCTGCAGTTATTTGCCGATATGCGTGCAGGTAAATACAAGGATGGAGAAAAGACGTTACGTGCTAAGGTCGACATGGCACATCCTAATCTTTTACTCCGTGATCCGTTAATGTATCGTATCAAGCATGAACACCATCACCGTACCGGTGATAAGTGGTGTATCTACCCCATGTACGATTTTGCGCACGGCCAGTCCGATAGCATTGAGGAGATAACACATTCTATATGCACGCTTGAGTTCATTCATCACAGGCCGTTGTATAATTGGTTCATTGAGCAATTAGGTATTTTCCCTTCTCATCAGTATGAGTTTGCCCGCAGAAACCTTACTTATACGGTAATGAGTAAACGTAAGTTATTACAACTGGTAAATGAGAACCATGTTGAAGGTTGGGATGACCCTCGTATGCCTACAATAAGTGGTATGCGCCGGCGTGGTTATCCGCCGCAGGCTATCCGCCGTTTCTGCGATACTATTGGTATTGCAAAGCGCGAGAATATTGTGGATATCGGTTTGCTGGAATTTTGTGTGCGCGAACATCTGAATAAAACAACTAACCGTGTGATGGCGGTGCTCGATCCTGTGAAATTGATCGTCACTAATTATCCGGAAGGTCAGGAAGAATTTTTTGATGCAGAGAATAATCCTGAAGACCCCAATGCCGGTAGCCGCAAGGTTCCATTCAGTCGTGAGTTGTGGATAGAGCGTGAGGACTTTATGGAAGAGCCGTCGAAGAAATTTTTCCGCCTTGGTGTTGGCCTTATGGTTCGCCTTAAAGCTGCTTATATTGTAAAGTGCGAAGGATTTAAAAAAGATGACAACGGCAATATTACAGAAGTGCATTGTGCTTACCTACCCGAAACCAAAAGTGGTAATGATACCAGCGGACTTACGGTAAAGGGTACCATACATTGGGTAAGTGTCCCTCATGCGCGTACCGCTGAGGTGCGCATGTATGATCGCCTGTTCAGGGTCGAGGATCCTTCGAGCGAAGATGGAGATTTCAAAGAATACATCAATCCTGCATCAATGAGTGTATTACCAGCTGCATACATTGAGCCGGAACTTGCAAATGCCAAGCCCGGCGATCGTGTTCAGTTTATGAGAAAGGGTTACTTCTGTGTAGATACACAGAGCACACCCGATAAGATCATATTCAACCGTACGGTTACACTGAAAGATGCCTGGGCAAAAGAGGTGAAGAAAGGGTAATTATTTAGTCGGTGGAAACAGTCGTTCATCTACGCTGATACTCCGCTCAGATATGATCCTGACTTTACTGAATGCTGAGTGTTCCGGGTTCAGGAGATAGTTGTGTTCTTCCTGCATCAACACCGATGGTATTTTCAGTGCCAGGTATTTATTTGCTGCAATAAATTGATCTCCTATCGTCTTCAGTATATCAGGCGCGGGATTGTTATACCAGTTAGCAGGCAGTTGTGCTGTTTTCAATACTTGTATTTGTTCATCAGGTATTTCAATGGTTGCAAGGCAATAACCGGCAGCAGGTATCCTTCCTACATGTACTACTACCTCCAGCAATGCAAGTGCCCTGCTTTCGGCGGTATATACCACGTGTACATCTTTACTGTTCCACCTGCCGCCATACATAGCCGCACCTTTCCCTGACAGGTCGTTGATGTATCTGCAATTATTTATCCTGTAGACGATCATCAGGCGAAGATTCCGTGTTCTATCCTGCCCAGTTCATCAAGAATCATTCCTATTCCAATCGATGTATCCAGGTATTCTTTAGGTTTCTTATTACCGAAGGGCAGCAATGTGCTGTCCATCCATTGCCTGAACAGTTCCATTGTTCCGAATACTTCTTCACCGCGGCTGTACAGCTTTGCCATTTCTACCATTCTTTCCGATTGCTCCTGCGATAGTTTTTGCTGTGGTGTATATCTGCGTAGTGTTCTGTCTGATGTATGGATGATCATCGCCATTTCAGTAAGCGAAATATCAGCGATCTCCATAAGGTGTGTCATGGCTTGTTTGGGTATGCCGTTTCTTATGATGCTGATGAAGTCGCTGTCATTGCTAATTCCTGCAAAATCTTTTTTTCCACTCATACCCATCAGCAGCACTGTGCGTGCTGCTGCAGAGTTTTGTGCATTCATATATGCCGCCGCCGGCTCATTAACGGTTTGTACAGTTTCTTCCGTTTCGTAGCTTACAACTTTCTTTGCTTTTGCAGTTTCTTTCTTCTTCATGCCTCTGACATTTGTCCACAAGTTACAGACATTTGTCCGGAATAAGAAATTTATTTTCCTGCTATCATACTTATTTCCACATTTACGCCTTTGGGCAGGCCTGCTACTTGTACTGTTTCTCGTGCCGGTGCGTTATCTGGGAAGTAGGTGCCATATACTTCATTTACTTGTGCAAATTGCCCCATGTCCATCAGGAAGATGGTGGTTTTAATGATATTGCTGAAATCCATACCTGCTTCCTTGAGTATAGCTTCCAGGTTGCTCATTACCAGTTTTGTTTCTGTTTGTATATCGCCCAGTACCAGTTCGCCGGTTTGTGGGTGCAGGGCTATCTGTCCGGAGATGAATAGCATGTTACCAAATTGTACGGCCTGGTTATATGGTCCTATTGGTGCGGGAGCATTTTCTGTTCTGATGATTTTCTTTTCCATAGCTACAAAAGTAATTCACTCCTTACATTTGCACACTATACATGGTTTACTTATTACACATCGATACATCATCAGACTCAGGGGTTGTAGCAGTATCAGCCGATGGTAGCATCATTGCTTCTGCGGCCAATGAGGAGTCTCGCAATCATGCTGCATCTGTGAATACTATGATCACCGATGTATTACGCAAGGCAGGCATAGCACTGCAGCAGCTACATGGTATAGTGGTTTGTGCAGGCCCCGGATCTTATACCGGTTTACGTATTGGTTTGGCTACTGCCAAAGGGCTTTGTTATGTATTAGATAAGCCTTTGTTTCTCTGCAATAAGCTAACGTTGTTAGCTTATCAAGCGTGGCTAATAAATAATAACAGGCATTCCAACTATATCTCGTTATTAACTGCGCGTGATAAAGAGTATTTTATTACTATTTACAATAGCAGTTTTGATTGTGTATTACCGCCCCGGCATATCATGTCATCAGAGTTGCAAGGGATATTGAGTTCAGAAAACTCATATATTATTATGGACGTTTCTTTTGATATAATTAATGAGTTTAAAATCAGTGATTTACAAATATCACAAGACATTGAAATATCTCTCGATTCATGGGCAAAATATGCGCTAAATGAGTATAACTGTAACAATAATGTCAATTTAGCCACCGCAGAGCCATTTTATCTGAAACAAGTTTATACTCATAAGTGATTGATAATAAGGTCATTAGATCGTTATTGTTATTAGTATTTTTTGTAGTTTAACGTGTTCTTAACATTTTTTTTAAATACTATGTGTTTCATATCGCTTTAAATGCGTATGTTTGCAAAATATTCATATAAGTACATCGACAGAATATAAAGTCAATCAAACCTTTTTTTAATTAACATCGTAAATTTTAATTTAATGGAAACGACGGTATCAGCAAACACCCTGGTAATTCGTAAAAGCGAAGGTTCAAGCGAACAGATCAAGTTGGATTACGTAGCTGTAAAAAACGCAGCTATGACTTTGAGGGCAATTAACCACAAACTGCGTCAGCAGATCGTGAAGTTATTGGAAGAGAACAAGCGTATGAACGTTACCGACATTTACGTTAAGTTGCGTCTGGAGCAGTCTGTAGCATCTCAGCATCTTGCTATCCTGCGCCGTGCTAACATCGTTATCACTGAGCGTGATGGTAAATTCATCCACTATGCGTTGAATCATTCACGCATTGCGGCTGTGGCTAAGTTCGTAAACGAACTGGTTCACTCTGAAGAAGCCAACAACTAATCAAAGCCCGCAAGGGCCAATACAAATCTTCAATAAAAATGCCCCGGTTTACCGGGGCATTTTTATTTGTTATTAACCAAAAGTTATAAATGGCTCACTGCAAAATAGATCTTGGTTATACTAACTGTTTTTGATCTGTTCCCATGTATTGTATAACGATTCCTGCGTTGGCCGGTTAGCCGGCAGTTCATGTAACGGTTGACAGGCTATCAGTGTATCATGGCAATCTTTTGGTAGCATTTGATACAGCCTTGTGCCCTTAGTCTTCCAGTCTATCATATCATTACTCACCTGCTTTACTACCTTGCCGGGGTTGCCTACTACCAGGCTTCGGGCAGGTATCACTGTTTTAGCAGGTACAAAGGTCAGTGCACCTATTATACTCTCATCACCTATCTCCGCTTCATCCATCAGTACCGCATTCATGCCCACCAGCACATTACGGCCTACATTAGCACCGTGTACTATGGCGCCGTGGCCTATATGTGCCCCTTCTCGCAGTGTTATTGTCACGCCGGGGAACATATGTATCGTACAGTTTTCCTGCACGTTACAGCCATCCTCTATAACTATTCCTCCCCAGTCGCCACGTATAGCAGCACCCGGACCTACATATACATCCTTACCTATGATCACATTGCCGGTTACAGTAGCCTGCGGATGCACAAATGCAGATGGGTGCACCACCGGTATAAATCCTTTGAATGAATAGAACATATACCAAAAGTAATAAGAAAACCGCATCGCAGAATACGAGGCAGGCTGTCGCTCAAAAGAAAGGCCGCAATATGATTGCGGCCCCTGTACTATCTGTTATTTAATTATTGTTATGCCTCATACTGAAACACACATGCGTTCTGGTCTATATTCAGCAATTGGTACTTCAGGTAGTTGAATACCCACATTTTCCTGTTCTTATCCCATTTGATAAGGATCGTGCCTTTTACTGCTCCGGTAATCGTTCCTTCACTATATATAGGATCCACCGTATAGATCAGGTTGATACAATCTCTGCGCAGTGGGCTGGGGTTAGACCTTACCAGGTCCATGGCTCCCTTTTTTGCTGTAGATAGTGCTATCGGTTGCTCAGGCGCCAGGTTGCCGGCCTTATAGAATTTTGGTACAAGGTGATACCCTGTCGTATTGCCTGCGCTTACACCTGCATCAAGGAAGCTTTTATCAAAGAATACCGATGTATCCTCCTCCGATGTTTGTGCAAATGAAGAAATAGCAGAAAAACATACTGCGGCAAGTAGTAAAAAGATCTTTTTCATGGGAAAGCTGATTTTAGCGAATGAATATTTTTAGTTAACCATTGTTTAACTTATGGCCAAAGATAGGAAATGCAAGATATTATTTTCATACTCCCTTCTATTTTCTTGTTAAATATTGATAATAGTGCGCTAGGTGTTCGACAAATATGGAGGTGCAAATTTTACTATATTTATATAAATAAATGCCTGTGAAACTCCCCGTCTTGTTATTACTGCTTTTCTATAGCATTTATACTGACGGTCAGGAGCTCGTTTCAGAAAGCGGTAGAATAGTATATACCGGGTATGAAAACAAGCTGCGTATAAAAGGAAAAGAAAAGATCCCCGGCGTATTATCAGTAAGTACTGACAACGGTAAAATATTTCTGAAGGATGGAATATGGTACTTGCTGCCTGAGCATACCGGCACTACCATCTTAACTACATACACAAATACAGATAAAGCCAAGGTAGTGAGCAGCGATACATTTACAACACTGCCTTTGCCAACACCTGTAGGTATGTTTGCCGGTAAGATCAAAGGCTCATTGACTGTGGCAGAGGCAACCGCACAGGAATCTATAAGCGCTCGTATATTGGGTATCCCCGGCACTCCCCGTTGTACGGTTACATCATTTATTTTAAATGTAAAAAGAGAAGGTATATTAGGAGGGGCAAAAACATCAGACGCTTCAGGAGTAAAATTTTCGATGGACCAGCTAATAGTGAACATGTTGGCAAACTTGCGTCCTAAAGACACCATATTGTTTGACGAAGTAAAATGCAATTGCTTCGGAAAACAGTACAATGCACGCCCGTTTGAAATTGCCATTAGCTCAAATGACAGTATCCTTGGTAAAACAATTATAGTGGAAGATCCGTTAACAGGAAATAAAACCCGTGTAACACTTAAATGCCCCAATATGATACTGTGCGACTCTCCGCGTACAAGAGAACCAACTCACTAAATTAGAGTAGTATTTGTAACTAAAATATCGATCATGAACAGAATTGTTTTACTGCTGCTGATTCTTCCCTTGTTCACATATGGCCAGGAGGTAACCTTAGCACCTGCCAATATAGCGCCGATATATGAGGGCTACAAAAACCCTTTACGCCTCTCAGTTGCCCAGGGGCACATCAGTAAAGCAACGCTTACTACCGACAACGGTACCATAACAGAAGACAATGGTATCTATTACCTGAAGCCGGCAAAAGAAGGTAGTGCTGTGGTGGATATATATGCCATCACTAACAAAGGGAAGTTCACCCGAAAGGATACTTTCCGTGTTTTGCCATTACCACTACCCATTGCAACGGTTGCAGGGAAAGCAGGAGGCACACTACCCGCAGTAGATATGAGAGCGCAGATATCTGTAGCAGCAAAGTCATTACTGTTACCGCCTAAAGTATGTCTGGTCCAGCAATTTACTTTCACGCTCGTACGTGATGGTCGCCTTATAGGCAGGCAGACTGTAAGGAATATTGCGGGTGTAAGATTTTCTGCTAATTCAGACATTGTAGAAATGATGAATAGTCTGCGGTCAGGAGATATAGTAATGATCACAGGTATTAAAGGGTGGTGGCAGGATAAAGAGCGGGATCTGAACTCACTAGAATTCATACTGAATGAAGAGGGAGTAGAGCGGGAAATAATTGTAGAAGATCCTGTTACCGGCAATAAGACAGTTCAGCAAATAAGGGTGCGTAAACCGGGTAAAAAATATTAATGTTTCCATCATCGTTGGTGTACTTCACTAACGATACTCGCAGAGCAGATATACACACCACTAAGAGACGTCTCGGAGTAAGAAACTACCTACAACGATATAAGCACTCGTTATTTTTTATCACCTCCTGATTTGCTTTCTTCTTCAAGGTAATTAATCAAATCATGTTCACCATCATAATTAAACAATGCCTTTCTGCAGACCACATAGACACTGTCTGATTTAATTATCATCTTTAGTAAATTATTTTCTTTATCGTCGATGAAAATAACATGATACGTACCCTTAAAAATCTTGTTCTTTGTTGTTATATTTAATGATATAGGAAAACTCTGCTTGTACTTTACTTCCCAGCGACCATTTGTATTATATTCTGTAATCATCTCCGAACAATAATCTTCAGGTACCGGTAAATCTACTTTACCATTTTTATAGAACACAATGAGATTATTTGAAAGGCATGTCCTTATCTCATTTTGTTTATAAATTATGCTATCAATTGTCCACAACCCTATAATCGTAGTTCTAGCCTTGTCTTTGCAAGACGTACAACAACAAATAATTATAATTACGGTTAAGAACCTATTAATTGTCATACACGCCGTCTTTTAATTCCGTCTGCATTGAGTCTTTTCGCAGTCGTTGGTGTTCTTCACTAACGATACTCGCAGAGCAGTTACACTCACCACTAAGTTAGCTTAAAACAGATACATAGTGTATAGTTGTCGATGGTTACATCTGGAATGTGGAGGTTGGATGGAGGCAGATCTATATTTCCTCTTTCTTAGGTACTGTACGGAACACTATATCCCACAGCACAGAGCTCACACCAAAGCCTTTCTCAGGTGCTTTATAGTGGTGCAGGTGGTGGTTCCTCCATAGTGCTTTCAGCAGCTTAGGCGGGGCAAAGGCATGTATGGCATAGTGCATAGACCCATAAAGTATATAGCCGAAAATAAAGCCCGGGAAAAATGCCAGCGCATTCCAGCCCATTATAAAATGGGCTATCGTAAATAAGATACTGGATACAATAAGGCTGGGTACCGGGGGCATAAACAGCCTTTCCTTGTCCCTTGGGTATTCATGGTGTACACCGTGCATGGTATATACAAATCGCCTGGCCCTGGGGCTCTCTACGATCATATGAAACAGGTAGCGGTGCATCAGGTACTCAAAGAAACTCCAGAAGAGCGTACCGCAAATGAATAATATAGCCTCATAACCCGGTGTGAGCCCCTTATGAGCCGCACCATAGTATAACATAAAGCCTATTATAGGGAAATAGATACAGTAAATGACAACCGGGTGTGTCTTGGTCATCATCTCCAGGTAGTCATTCTGGAATAGGCGTGCCTGCCCTTTATTTTTGATTTTATCGAAATCCATCTTCAAAAAACCACTCAAAAATACTAAATAATTAATCTGTCAGCTTGATAACATCGTTATCATCTTCCCCCATCAGGAACTCTGCTGCTTTGTTCTTTTTCTCTATCACTTTATCCATCCACAACAGCAGTGCGGGTAACAGGGTCAGGTTGGTGACCATAGCCAGGAACAGGGTCATTGAGGTAAGGTACCCCAGTGATTTTGTACCGTCGAACTGCGAAAGGATAAAGACGCCAAAACCGGCTATCAATATCAGCGAAGTGTAGATGATACTCAATCCTGTGTCATGTATGGTACGATGCACAGTATCTGCTATACTATCATCATGCCGCGAAAGTTCCTGCTTGAAATTTACTAAGAATCTGATAGTCACATCGATAGTGATACCAAGCGCCACGCTGAATACGAGCACTGTTGACGGCTTGATGCGTATGCCCATCCAGCCCATAAGCCCTGCGGTTATAAGCAGCGGTACTATGTTGACCACAATAGAAATGAGTAAAATTCTCCACGACCGGAACAGCGCCACCATACAACCGAAGATGATCAGGAAAGCCAGTATCAGGCTGTCACGTAGGCTATGCACTATAAATTTACTTCCCTCGAGGAAAGTAATGCTGGTGCCGGTATAGGTAACTGTGAATTTATTGCTGTCAAAAAGGCTATTGACCTGCGGGCGGATGCTATCGAGCAGTGACGGCAGCCTGCGCGATCCTATATCTGCCATGCTCACGCTGATACGGGCTTTTTGTTTTGTGCTGTCTATAAATGAATGCAGCAGCTTATTGAACATCGAATTATTATCGCCCTTACCCGTACGCAGGTACGGCATAATGAAGGATGCCTGTATCATGTCTCCCGGTATCTCGTAGCTGTTGCTGTCACCGCCAAAATAGGCCTGGTTGGCAAACTTGATACCCTCAGTGATAGCCAGCGGGCGACCTATCTCGGAGTACTCATTCAGGTAGCCGGTAAGTTTATCCATCTTACCCAAAACATCCAGTGAAATAACGCCGTTCTTTCTGCGGGTATCTATCACTATTTCCAGCGGCATTACCCCTTTAAAGTTCTTTTCAAAGAATTTCAGGTCCACGAATACCTTGTCCGACTGCGGCAGGTCATCTACTATATGCGCATCATTCTTCAGGCGCATGAGGCCGATAACCGAGAATACGCAGATGATGATGGTAAAACTGTATATCCATACCCTGTGCCCAAATACCCAGTTGGCAATATTGGTCAGCAGCTTATTGATCCATCCGCTTTCCAGGTAGCTGGTATGCTTCACATTGGGCGGAGGCAGGAAGCTGAAGAACGCAGGAATAAATACAAGGGATATGAAGAACAGCGCAAGGATATTGACACCCGCTACCAGTCCGAATTCCTTAAGCAATACACTCTTGGTAAAGAAGAACACACCGAAACCGATAGCTGCTGTAAGGTTGGTAAAGAAGGTAACGATACCCATCCTGTCCACCATGCGCAGCAGCGATTTCATTTTATTCGGGTTCCTGTGGTATTCGTAATGGTACCTGTTCAGCAGGTACACGCAGTTAGGTATGCCTATCACCACTACCAGTGGGGGTATCAGTGCGGTAAGCAGGGTTATCTTGTAGCCCATCAGCACTATGGTACCTACGGACCATATCACGCCTATTGCCACTACCAGCATAGATGCCAGTACTGCTGTAAATGAGCGGAAGAACAGTACCAGGATAACCGCCGTAAGCACAAAAGAAAGAATAAGGAACAACCTCATTTCCGACTGCACCTTCACCGCCATCTCTGTACGGATCAGCGGCAGGCCGGAATAGTGCATTTCTATATTGTGCGTTTTACCAAAATCATTGCCGAGTGCCACAATGCTGTTGATAACGCCAGCACGATCCTTGGTATTCAGCACATTCTTATCTATGCGCACAGCCATAGCATAGGCATCGGTAGCAGGGTTATACAAAAATCCCTTATAGAAAGGCAGGCTGAGGAAGATGTCTTTAAAACTATCTACATTGGCTATCGGCAATTCAGGCGCTATAGCGGCTACTTTCAGCTTTTCAGTTACTGTATCTTTTACAAGCGTTATAGCTCCCGGTATGCTCAGTACATTCTCTACAGATTGTATTTCGGATATCTTTTTAGCCAGGACCGCATAGTCGTTAAAAAATGCCGGGGCAAAAAAGTCTTTGGTTTGTACACCAATGACCATCAGATTGCCATCTTCGCCAAATTGTTTCCTGAAATTCTGATATTCTATATATTTCGGATTGTCAGTAGGTACTGCCCCGGTAAACTCGTAACTGATCTTTACCTGCGAGGCATAATACCCCATTATGCCTGTACTCGCTAATAATATAATGAGTAATGCAATGCGGAATTTTATAATAAAAGCGGCTATGCTGTGCCACATGGAATGAAGGTTGTGGTTAAGTGGACAAAAATACTAAAATGAGGTAGTATTAACCACCTTTTAATAATAACAATATATTAGTGCGTACTGTTTTTACTCTTCTGTTGGTACTCTTTATAGTTATTCCTGATCCACATCTTCAGCTCCAGGTCGGTTGCTGCACGTGCAAAGGAATGTTCCATAGGATATGAATTCATGAATATGATCAGTGGCTCGCCGGTAAGGCCGGTAAGCGTGGTCACCAAAGCCGGAGTATAGCGGGTATCTATATATTTCTGCTCCAGGTCTTTCTGAAAGGTCTCTTTGAACCGCTGGTTCTGCTTATAGCTCTTAGACATCCGCTGTACCGGGCCGCCTATCAGACCGCTGAACCCGCCGCCATTGGCACTGCTGAATGATGGCCTGATGGTCTTTGTATTAAGCTCCTTGCTGTACAGCGTGGTCATTTCTATGGAATCCCGCTGAAATTTGGTCAGGTTATGCAGTACAAAGGGCTTCAGGTTTACACTCAACGGAAACAGCTCTGCGGTCATAAGCAACTGCGTAACGGCCAGCCGCTCTATAGTATGATAGCCGGGGTAAGAGAAGGTGATGATCTCCCCGTTTGCGGCTTTTATCGAAAAATTGCCTTCTTCATCTGTAGTAACCACCTGTCGGGTGGTCATATTAGACAGTGTAGCGTTATACAATGGCCTGCCCGACTCACCATCCACTACCACACCCTTTTGCATCTGGGCGGCGGCGCTGAATGCAATTATCAATAAACTGAACAATAGAACAGATCTGATCATATATGGAGGTAAAACTAAAATTATTCCAATCCCGATTATCGTGCCATCAGTTGTTTTGGCAATACTTTATGAAAAAGCATAAGTATCAGTTCACCACAAATGCACCCTTGTCCGCCACGGCATGTACCTGGATGCCTGCCATCGCTCCCGCACTCACCAGCCTTTCCTGTTCCTTCCGGCTCATATTGTTCCCCACCACTATCACCGCCGGGCTGAATGCCTTTTTGAGTTTATGGAGGTCTGCCTTCCCTTTAAAGTTGATGACCAGCTTATCTACCGGGAACGGTTCCGGCTCCTGTATAGCTTCATTCAATACTAATACCTTCTTTCCGTTTATGTAAAATACTTCTTTGTTGACTATGGTTTCCTCTCGCCATGCATGCCATGCTATGTGTGCCGGCTTTACTGCATACTGCACCTTTTTCCTGTTGGCAGTATCTGTGGTTACTACGGCATGCCTGCTGCCATTGATCACCTCTATATGGTTTGTCTTACCGGCATTATATACTACCAGTTTACGCTGGTGCAGCTGCTCCCATTCGTCACTGCAAAGCAGCAACAGCAAAATACAGCCTGCCCCCAAACCGGTGAACAATGCCTTCTTCTGCCGATGCAGCAGGAATACCGCAATACCCGTTATAACAAGATACAGCAATACAACCTCAGCACCGTTCAGCATCAGGTAGCTGAATGATTCAGGATTAAAACTCTGCAACCATAATACGATCCGGTCAAATACGGTTACCAGCCATACAGTAGCTGTGCCTATGGCGGCGGCAACTGCCGGTACAAAGCTTAGTACGATGATGCAGATGCCCAGTATCAGCACCAGACCCATGAACAAGTAAGCGATCACATTGGCCACTATGAACAGCAGCGGGAAAGTATGAAAGTAATAGATCACCAGCGGCGCTACCAGCACCTCGGCCGCAATACTTGCCGCTACAGTACCCCACAGCTTTTGTGCGATCTTATTCACCGGAGACACCCACTTATATACCGGTGTGTAAAACAGGATGAGCGATAGCACCGCTGTGAATGATAGCTGGAACCCTATGGCATACAACCATGATGGGTATGCGCACAGCAGCAGGAAGGCAGTGGCAAATAACTGGTTCAGGCTGTTATTGTTCTTTTGCAACATTACGGATACCGCCAGCAGCGAGAACATAACTGCTGCCCGCACTGCCGACGGCGGCGCACCTGCCATCAGTACATAGAACCACACCAGCGGCAGCGCCACCGCAAATTTGATCCATGCATACTTTTTGTGGCGCAGCCACCACAGCAGCACAGATATAACTATAAAGAAGATCGCCACATTACCACCCGATATAGCTATGATGTGTATGATACCCGTAGCCGAATAAGACTGCCGCAGTTCTTCATCCAGGTGCACCTCATCGCCCAGCAGCATGGCCTGTACAAGTCCCCGCGCTATCGTATCCTTCAGATAAATATCCAGTTGCTGCATGCACCATACATGCATCTTTTCGGTAAGTGGCTGTGCGGCAGCATTTCCGGCGGCAAACAATTTTATATCATCTGCTGCGCACACCTGCTGGTAGTATATGTTATTGCGCCGGCAATAACGGGCATAGTCAAATTCAAACGGATTACCCGCATTGCTGATGAGCGACCACCGGCCCGGCACCAGCACACTGTCTCCCTTCTGTAATGTTACCGGTGCGGCGTCTTTATAGATATACACAAACGCATCGCCCTTTACCAGGCTCACTTTCCCATCTGCCATGGTGCCTGTCACAGATACCGGCACTTTCCATGTATGTTCTTTTTCCAGTGGCGTACCTGTCACCTTTACCAGGTATTCATGTTCTGCGTTTATGGTATGACCAAACCACGCCTTGCTATGCTGCACATCACTATAATAAGAAACGGCAACACCACCTACGAACACAAAAGCATAAAGCGATAGGAAAGAAATGTAGGTATAGATACCACCCGTCTTTTTAGCATATACTATTGCCGCATGCAGCAGCAATGCTATGCCCGCCACCGGCAGCATGAACCTGTAAGCAGGCAGCACCGGGTCCAGGCCATAACACCAGATACCCGCTGCAAATGGCAGCAGGATGCGGAAGAAAGGGGCCGATTCCCAGAAGTATGTTTTGTTAAGTGGCCAGCGGGACATAAACAGAGCATATGCATCTACGGATATAAAAATAACAGAAACAAGGATATATGACATCATTTATTCACACTATCCTATTCGCTCATCAATTCCAGTCTCCAATTTCTTATTTTTGCCGCATGCAGAATTATTTAGAGGGATTGAATGAGCAGCAGCGGGTAGCGGTGGAGCATATGAATGGCCCTATTATGATAGTGGCGGGAGCAGGCAGTGGCAAGACCAAAGTACTGACAACACGTATAGCACACCTGATGAACAATGGTGTGGATTCTTTTAATATACTGGCACTTACGTTTACCAACAAGGCTGCGGCCGAGATGAAGGAGCGTGTGGAAAAGGCGCTGGGCAATACCGAAGCACGTAACCTTTACATAGGCACCTTTCACTCTGTGTTTGCACGCATACTCAGGGCCGAGGCCAATAAGCTGGGCTACCCAAATAACTTCACCATCTACGATACAGATGATGCCAAGGGTGTGATCAGGGACATTGTAAAAGAAATGAACCTTGATGACAAGCACTACAAGGCAGCATTCATATACAACCGCATAAGTGCTGCCAAGAACAGCCTTATAGACCCCGCCATATACAAACAGGATACCACCATACAGCAGGAAGATGCCCGTGGCAACCGTCCTCTGATAGGCACCATATACGAGGCATATGCCAAACGCTGTTTTAAGAACGGCGCTATGGATTTCGATGACTTGCTGTTCAAGATGTATGTGCTGCTTACCCATATTCCTGAATCGCTGGCTAAGTACCAAGGCCGTTTTCAGTACATACTTATTGATGAGTACCAGGATACCAACCTTGCGCAGTATGCGATAATAAAGATGCTGGGCGCACGCCATGAGAATATATGCGTGGTGGGCGATGATGCGCAGAGTATCTATTCATTCCGTGGTGCTACTGTGCAGAACATACTGCAGTTCCAGGATG
>CAYZKL010000039.1:14527-32866 GCA_964478855.1 uncultured Flavipsychrobacter sp. | reverse complement strand
GTGATAAAGTGATACTGTGCTCTGCAGAGCCAAGCTGGATATTCAGCAATTCGAAGAACGGAGATAAGAGCTATCATAACCTGCGATTCTTTGAGATGAGATACTTTAGTGATGATGATGAGGTGCGGTGCAATAAAGAGGTGAAACCGGAACTGATACTATCGCTGGCGGGAGACCTGCATCACTATGCACGCTATACCAAGGGCGAGGGCGATAAGGCATACCACAAAATAACATCGGGCGGTGGTGGCGCGTTTATGCACCCTACACACAACCTGCCTGAATACCTGGAGAAACTGAGAGAGGGAGAAAAAGATTGGGTGAACGGAATAGAAGATAAAGAAAAAGCTTTCAAACTAAAATCATCATTCCCATCGAAGGCGGCATCGAAGAGTATGCTGTGGGGAAATATCATGTTCCCTTTCAGGAACAAACAGTTCGGATTTTTTATGGCTGCGGTGTACCTGGTGTTTGCATGGGTAACGGATATAGCCAGTAAGATTTCGTCGAATGGGTTAGTGAATATGATACAAGATATGGGGATAGGTGATGCATGCGAGGTACTAAAACAATATGCGCTCACCTTTACCATAAGTCCTCCTTCGGTCATCATTGGCGTATTAATGATATTCGGACTGGGAGCGTTTTGTGATACCGCATCCACTAAAAAGAAATGGGTAGGTGTAGTGGGTTACCTACACGGGCTGTGCCACCTGGTATTGGTATGCAGCCTGCTGTGGCTATTTGCCTATGTGAACAAGAACTTACTGCAAATAGAGAATGAACACTGGATGACTGCAACTATACTGGCAGAGATGCTGACAATAGGCGGTTACCTGGCATCGGTGCTGATGGGCACCTACCTGATGCTGACCAACAGGTTGCTGCAGATACATGATAACGAGGCATACTCATCGCTGAAGATAACAGGGTACAAAAACTTCCTGCGCATGTGTTTCAAGAACGGCACACTGACCATATATCCAGTAGGCGTGAAGCAGACAGCAAAGTGGGCGTGGAGCAAAGACAAACAACAGTTTACCACTACCGATAAACTGGCACCTGAACTGATAGAACAACCAATAATCATCAACTTAAAATAGATAAGGTATATGAACTTCAAAAGATTATCATCGCCGATAGCAGATATCAAAAGCCACTATGATGTAATAGTAATAGGCTCGGGATATGGTGCAAGTATTGCAGCATCGCGCCTGTCGAGAGCAGGTAAGAAAGTATGTATGCTGGAAAGGGGCAAAGAATTTCAGCCGGGAGATTTTCCGAGAAAGACAGGTGAAGCACTGGCAGAAATGCAGGTGAACACTCCGAAGAACCATATAGGGCCAAAGACCGGCCTGTTTGACTTTCATGTGAATGACGAGATCAGTGTGTACCAGGGCTGTGGCCTGGGCGGCACATCGCTGGTGAATGCAAACGTGGCATTGCCACCGGAAGACAGGGTGATGCAGAGCGAGCGCTGGCCGGCGGCATTCAGAAGTGATATGCCACTGTTCAAAAGAAACCTGGAGCGTGCATGGAATATGCTGCAGCCTAATCCATACCCGGAAGGCAAGAATGGTTTTGGTAAACTACCGAAATCTGAAGCGATGAAGAAATCAGCAGCAGGTATGAATGCCGCATTCCGCTACCTGGATCTGAATGTACATTTTGAAGATAAGGTGAATCCGGCGGGTGTGCAGCAACATACCTGTACCCTTTGTGGCGACTGTATGACAGGATGTAACTACGGCGCAAAGAATACCACGCTGATGAACTACATACCTGATGCAAGGAATCACGGTGCGGAGATATTTACCATGGTTTCGGTAAAGCATATATCGAAGAACCCCGCAGGCAAGTGGGTTGTACACTACAAGATACAAAATGCGGAGAGTGAAAAATTTGATGCGCCTGAATTGTTCCTGACAGGCGATATGGTAGTGCTGGGAGCTGGATCGCTGGGTAGCACGGAAATTTTGCTGCGCTCTAAAGCTAAAGGACTGAAAATTTCGGACAAGACCGGAGATAGGTTCACAGGCAACGGCGACGTACTGGCATTTGGCTATAACAATGATGTGCGTGTAAATACAGTAGGCTTTGGTAAGCATAACCCGGGAGATATAGATCCGGTGGGACCGTGCATCACATCTGTAATAGACCTGCGCAACCAGCCAGTGCTGGAAGATGGCATGGTAATAGAAGATGGTAACGTGCCGGGACCTATGGGTGCTATGATGGCGCCTACCTTTGGCGGCTTGTCGAAAGTGTTCGGTAAAGATTCTGATAAAGGATTTGGAGATAAGATGAAGGAAACATGGAGGGAGTGGGTGAGCATGTTCCGTGGACCATACCATGGTGCCATCAATAACACGCAGGCATTCCTGGTGATGACGCATGATAACGGTAAGGGGCAAATGAAGCTGGAAAACGACAGGCTGAAAATAGTATGGCCTGGTGTGGGCAAGGAGCCGATTTTCCAGAAGGTGGATGCCAACCTGAAAGCGGCAACAAAAGCTATCGGTGGCACATTCATACCAAACCCGAGCTGGACAAAACTGATGGACTACGACCTGATGACCGTACACCCGCTGGGCGGCTGTGTAATGGCAGATGATGCATCGAACGGAGTAGTGAACCATAAAGGTGAAGTATTTGCAGGCAACAGCGGCACAGAAGTGCACAAAGGCCTGTATGTGTGTGACGGTGCGGTAATACCATTGCCATTGGGTGTGAATCCGTTGATAACGATATCGGCAGTGGCTGAAAGGACATGCGAGTTGATAGCGCAGGATCACGGACTGACGATAGACTATGGCTATACAGACTTTAAGATGGCTGATGCCGCCGAAAAGAAACCGGGTGTGCAGTTCACCGAAACGATGAAAGGCCACTGGAGCGTAAATGAAAAAGAAGACTTCGAGAAGGGACAGGATGCAGGTAAGGACAGCGGTTCGGTGTTTGAGTTCACACTGACGGTAATATCTACAGATGTGGATGCTATGCTGAACAGCAAGGACCACCATGCGCAACTGGCGGGTGTAGTAAAAGCACCAGCACTGTCATCAAAAGCGTTGACGGTAAGCAATGGCGTATTTAACCTGTTTGTGGATGACACAGCAGCTGTGCCAACCAAGCTGATGAAGTATAGCATGGTGCTGAACAGTGAAGAAGGAAAACAATATTTCTTCTACGGTTATAAAGTAGTGCGTGATGATAAAGGATTTGACCTGTGGAAGGATACCTGCACATTGTTCATAACAGTGCATGATGGCCCAACAGCGGATTCCCCTGTGCTGGGTAAGGGTATACTGGTGATAGAAACAAAAGACTTCATTGTGCAGATGACAACGATGAAAGTGCTGAACGCATCGTCAAAACTACAGGAACTGAAAATACTTACGCAATTCGGCAAGTACTTTTCAGGGTCGCTATTTGAGATATACATCAAAGATAAACTGAGCTAAACAATGACTTTACACGGAGCATTATCCATAGTACTGAATATAAAGCAGGGAATGAAGCCGCAGCTTATAGCAAAGCTGAAGGAGATAGACAGTGATGTAAATAACAATCCGGTAGTTCCCTTTAAAAAGATCGGCAGCATACATTTTGCACGTTTTGTGGTGTGTGATGCAGATGCGGATCCGCGAGGGATACCTATAATGGACCGCCTGGCATTTACTACCAACTATGACCTGCCGATGGATAACCACATCAATGAATTGGTGCAATATGCCGGTTCGGGATTGTGGGAAGTATTCAGCATGTGCGATGGTTTTGAAAAGGGCAGTTATGATGCAGGTAAACTGGCAGCATTTCTTAAGCAGAAGAATAAGAAAGCAGAAACCTTTTATGTGGGTGTGGGTCAAAGATCCGTATCGCAGATAAGGCAGGAAAAACAGTTGAGGACAGCTATAGAAGTATACCTGGACCAACACAGGGAAAGCCTGGTAACTAAAAGTGCGGTAAGTATAAGGAACGCCATAACAGAACACATACTGTCGCAGCCTGCTTTTGCATGGGCAAAGAATCCGGAGCCGGGACCAACCGGTAGCTGGAAGTTTGCCCGAATATTGAAGCTGACGGGGATCGTTCTGTTGTTGCTCCTGTTCTCACCGATCATTATTCCGTTTGTGCTGATATGGTGGCTCATCATGCTAGGGATAGAGATGAGCGAAAAGGATGTGCCATGCCCGATGGATAAGGCGCACATTCGTGAACTGACCGACAGGGAAACAGGGATTGTTCAAACACAGTTCTCGGCAGTAGGTAATGTGAAGCCGGGATGGTTCAGGAAACAAACGATGATGTTCCTGCTGAGGATGACCAACTTTCTTGCGCCTTACCTGTTTACCAAGGGCAAACTGTCGGGCATACCAACGGTGCATTTTGCCCGCTGGCTGATCATTAACGAAGGCAGGCAGATGTTGTTCCTCAGTAATTTTGATGGTAACTCAGAAGGCTACCTGAGGGATTTCATTCACATAGCAGCTAAGCAGTTGACGCTGATGTTCACCCATACGATAGGGTATCCAAAAACACGGTTGATGATATTTGGTGGCGCGGCAGATGCCAAGGGCTTTATGGAATGGGCAAGGGCAAAGCAGGTGATCACCAATGTGTGGTATTCAGCAAACCCGGATGTTTCAGTAAAAAATATTTTTCATAATTCTAAAATACGCAGCGGGTTTTACGGGGAAATGAGTGAAGAACAAGCCCGTAAATGGCTGCAATTATTATAATCAGATGGAACAGTTAGAAGTAAAAGATGTACAGGCGCTGATAGTAAGGGGTTATGCGGAACTGCGCGCTGCTTATTTTGTGATCATAAAGATAACAGACGGGGAAAGGTTTAAGAACTGGCTGCAACAGCATATACACGATATTACGCCGGGCAATGTAAAGCCTATGCAGACTGCGATGAATATCGCATTCACTTTTGCAGGGTTAAAACAATTGAGCCTCAATAAAAAGAGCCTCGATTCTTTTCCGCTGGAATTTGAAGATGGTATGACCACGAGGCACAAGCAGGAATTGCTCGGGGATTTTGGCAAAAGCGATCCTGCAAACTGGGAGTGGGGACAGAAGGGTAATGATGATACACATGCCGCACTGCTGCTGTATGCTGCTGATGCGGACCTGCTGAACGGCCTGTACTCAGGAGTGAAGGCCCAGATGGAAAGCAATGGCTTTGAAGAAGTGAAACAACTGGAAACATCAGAGTTGATAAAACGTAAAGAGCATTTTGGTTTCAGGGACGGAATAGCGCAGCCTACAATAAAGGGGTTGGGCAGAGTAGATAGCCCTGAAAATACTGTGGCTGCCGGGGAGTTCATACTCGGCTATAAGAATGAGTATGACCAGTATGATTATAGCCCTGTAGCAGAGCCTGCTGCAGATGCGAAAGATATATTGCCATCATCTGTAACTGTAAACGGTATGAAGGATCTGGGTAAGAACGGCACGTACTTAGTCTTTCGACAGATAGAGCAGGATGTAGAGGGATTCTGGAAGTACATGGATGATAAGACGCAGAATGAGGACGGTAGCTGTAACCCTGATCGCATGATACGGATGGCCAGCAAGATGGTAGGCCGCTGGCCCAGTGGTGCGCCTATGGCCGTATGCCCGGATAAGGATAATGAAGAACTTGCGGATATGGATAAGTTCGGATACAGGCATGATGACAGCGCAGGACTTAAGTGTCCGTATGCATCGCATGTGCGCCGCAGTAATCCACGTGACTCTATGGACACAGACAAGCGTACATCGATAAAGATCGTGAACAAGCACCGTATAGTACGCAGGGGAAGGTCTTATGGAGCCCCGGTAGCGGAATCAATGGAGCCAATGGATATAATTAAAGCAGGGGATGCACCAGGCGTAAGAGGACTGCACTTTATGTGCATCAATACCAATCTTACCCTGCAGTTCGAATTCATACAGAACTTCTGGATCAATAATCCAAAGTTTGCAGGGCTGCATGATGAGCGGGATCCGATAGCAGGTAATCATAGTCACCCACTGGAAGAAAAGCAGACAGGTACATTCAGTACACAGCATGAGCCAGTAAGGAAACGCTATACTGATGTGCCTGAGTTTACAACAGTAAAGGGCGGCGCTTATTTCTTTTTACCGGGTATCAAGGCACTAACGTTTTTAGCAACCATGTAATTATGCGACCAGAACCAGGTAAAGAATATATAGAAGAAGGCGAAGCAGAAAATATTGCCGCTATTACAGCGACCATAAAGCGCAACCTGGAAAAGGTATATAAGAACGGGCATGTGAACCGCCAGTTTCATGCAAAGATGCATGCGTGCATAAAGGGTTCATTTACCGTTGATACAAACCTGCCAAAGGAATTGCAGGCAGGAACGTTCCAGCCGGGGAAGAAGTACGAGTGCTGGGTGCGGATATCGAACGGGAACACTAAAATAGTAGATGACCGTAAAGCAGACCTGAGAGGATTCGCCATAAAACTGGCAGGTGTGGAAGGTCCACAACTGGAGCAGGATATATCAATGAACAATTCTCACGACTTTCTATTGGTAAGCCATCCTACATTGATGGCTTCAACTATAAAGGATTTCCGGAAGAGCGTGAATGCAGTATGCGGCGGATTGGCCGGCATGGCAGTTTTTGCTATTAATCCGATGAACTGGGGAATACTTGGCAGGACACTGGCCTCTATGAAGAAACACACTAACCTGTTTGCCATGCCTTATTACAGCATGTCTCCTTACAGGTTAGGTAACGGTAATATAGCTGTGAAGTATCAGCTGGTGCCAACAACAAAAGGGCTGATACAGCCAACACAAAAAACAAAGACACTGCTGCAGGATACGATCATTGCAGACCTTGCAAAACAGGATGTGACGTTTGACCTGATGGTACAGCTCCAGCAGGATGCGGTGAAGGAGCCCATAGAAGACCCGACAAAGGAGTGGCATACACCATTGCAAAGGATAGGAACGCTTGTATTGCCCAAACAGCAGTTTGTGCCGGACGCTACAAAAGCGTTTGGCGATGGTCTTTCGTATTCGCCTTGGCACTGTACTAAAGAACATCAACCATTAGGTGCAATAAACCGGGCGCGAAGGGAGGTATATGATGCTATTGCGAAATTCAGAATTGCTCACAATAAAAAACATACATCTTTATGACAACTAAAAAATGGCTGAATGCGTTCATTGCGCTAAACTCTGTGATACAGATATTGCTGATACTGGTATTGATCGTAAAACCGGGACTGATATTTGACCTGCTGAAGATGGAACAAAACGATACAGTACATTTTGTCACTACTTATTTTATTTCTGCATTAATGATCATTGCACCTACCGGTTTTGTGGCAATCGGATGGATAAACAAAGGCAAGGCTGAGGGAATCGTCGCAGCTAAGTTAATAGGGGTGACCATGATCATAGCTGCTGCTAACATTGCAATTGGCCTCGGTAGGATAGACCTGGCCGCACTGGACCTTGCGAGGGCTATCCCCATTACCATACTGGCATTCATGCAAAAGAAACATTAAAGTGCTCAAAACAATAATATTCGGAATAAGAAGCCTAATCGTTATTTTTAGGCTTCTTATTTTAGTTTAGTGGTATGGCGAAGCAAAAGATACAAGGCGAAGCAAAAGTGGAACGTACTCCTGGTACTCCTATCCGGAAAGATAGTAGTAGCTGGACTGACCTGTATTCATTCAGGACACAGGCCGTGATACTGGCATTGCTCGGACTCGTTTTTTATTGGAACACATTTAGTCATGAGGCAGCATTTGATGACCGGATGGCTATAACAGGTAATGAATATGTGCAGCAGGGAGCTAGCGGGATAGGGGATATACTTACTAAGGATGCATACCAGAGTTACCTGGAGCAGAAGGGCGGAGGCAACCAACTGGCAGGCGGGCGATACAGGCCGCTTTCCCTGGTGACATTTGCAATGGAGCAAGAGCTAATGGGTGCGGCTCCTGAAGGGGAAACGGCTAATGATAAGGAGGTGCGTATAGCACAACAGATGCACAGCCGGCATGTGGTGAATGTGTTGCTGTATATACTTTCGGTGATCGTGTTGCTTTTGTTTTTGCGCAAAGTGGTTTTTGTACAGGACCCCATGATCGCATTTATTACAGCATTGCTGTTTACCATTCATCCTATTCATACAGAGGTGGTGGCGAATGTAAAAAGCAGGGATGAAATATTATCAGTGCTGTTCATTTCCCTCACCTTCATTAAAGCGCACAGTTATGCGGCAAACAAACAAATGAAGGACCTGGTACTGGCAGTGTTATGCTTCTTCATGGCACTATTATCGAAGGAGTATGCAGTGACGCTTATAGTGCTGTTGCCATTGTCGTTTTACCTGTTCAGGAAAGAGAGTTTGGCCGCCAGTTTAAAGGCTATGATGGTATATCTTGTTCCGTTCGGGCTGTATATGGCATTGCGTATGAATGCAATGACCGGGGCCCCTGATGGTGCCGAACAGGAAGTGCTGAACAATCCATACTTGTATGCTACCGGAGTGCAGAAGATAGCAACTGAAATAATGGTATTGCTGCGTTACCTGCAACTGTTGGTGGCACCCGTGACGCTCGCAGCAGATTATTCGTATAACCAGATCCCTTACGTGGATCTCTCGAATGTTATGGTGTGGCTGTCTGTGGTGGTGCATGTAGCTGCTGTTGCCGTAATGTTCGTGCTGCTGGCAAAACGACACGTGCTAGGTTTTGCCATCGCTATATACCTGGGCTGCCTTGTTCTCATCAGTAACATATTCTTTAATATCGGTGCGCCTATGGGAGAGCGCCTGGTGTATCATTCGTCTATCGGTTTCTGTATGCTGCTGGCTTATGTGTTGTGGAAGGGTGCAAGCTCTTTAAATCAACCTTTGGGCGGGCAAATAGTAGCGGGAATATTAGTGGTAATTATTGCATTGAGCGGATATAGAACAATAGCCAGGAACAGTGACTGGAAGAATGACGCTACACTGTTCCTTACAGATGTGCAGAATGTACCCAACAGTTCACTTGCTAATAATAATGCGGCTGCGGCATGTATGGCATCAGCAAAGCAGGCACAGGACAAGCCAGCAAGGGACGAGTGGTTCAGAAAAGCAATCGGGTATTTTGATAAGGCGATAGCGATCCATCCGAAACACAGCAATGCGAGAGTGAACAGGGGGTTATGCGACTATAATATGGGCCACCCTGAACTGGCACTGCCTGATTGGGATAGCGTGCGGAGGTATGCGCCTGAACAGCAAAATCTGTCTAAGTACCTGGGGATAGCAGCAAAATATTTTTATGCCCAGGGTATGCGCTGTGCGCAGACCGGCAAAGCCGATTCCGCTGTTATCTATTTAAAGCAGGGCACGGTAGCCGCACCCGAAGCTGCCGAAATGTGGTATGCGCTTGGGATGGCATATAATAACGCCAATATGAAAACGGAAGCAATGAGCGTACTGGAAAGAGCGCTGAAGATAGCGCCTAACTATGCGGATGCCCAGAGGCTGTATGAACAAGTGAAACTAAAATAACCCGGTCTATTATAAAGCTGCTAACACCTTCATGCCTGCCATTTCGCGGACAGCATCAGCGATCGCCTTAGCATCATAGCCACATTCACGATGCAGTTCTTCAGGTTTGCCATGCTCTACTATGCTGTCCGGTATGCCAAGTATCTTCACTTCAGGAGTGTAGTTATTGGCTGCCATGAACTCCAATACCGCACTGCCGAAACCACCTACTATAGTTCCATCTTCTACAGTAACTATCTTATTGAAGCGCTGAGCTATTTCGTGCAGCATAGCTTCATCAAGAGGCTTTACAAAACGCATATCGTAGTGTGCGGGATACAGATCATCAGTAGCCAGCGTTTTGCATGCCGCTACAGCGAAGTTGCCCGGATGCCCGATGGTGAGTATCGCAATTTCCTGTCCGTCGCATACCTGGCGGCCGGTGCCGGTTTCCATTTTTTCGAACGGTGTGCGCCATTGGGGCATAACACCCTGTCCGCGTGGGTAACGGATAACATAAGGCAATGTATTCTCAGGTAGCTGTGCTGTGTACATCATGTTGCGCAGCTCAGATTCGTTCATTGGTGCCGCAACGATCATGTTTGGGATACAACGCATGAACGGTATATCGTAAGCGCCATGATGCGTAGGGCCATCATCACCTACCAGGCCTGCACGGTCCAGGCAGAAGATGACCGGTAACTTCTGTATTGCTACATCGTGTATCACCATGTCGTAGGCGCGCTGCATGAACGAACTATATATATTGCAGAATACTTTTAACCCCTGTGTGGCAAGGCCGGCACTGAGGGTAACAGCGTGCTGCTCGGCAATACCTACATCGAGCGCACGGTCAGGCATCGCTTCCATCATGAACTTGAGGGAAGAGCCTGAAGGCATAGCCGGGGTTATACCCATTATGAGCGGGTTCTTCTCTGCCAGCTCCAGTATAGTATGCCCGAATACGTCCTGGTATTTAGGAGGCTCCGGTACGGTAACTATTTTTTTATTGATCTTTCCGGTGATCTTATCAAAAGTGCCGGGTGCATGCCACAAGGTCTGGTCTTTTTCAGCAAGGCCATAGCCTTTTCCTTTTACCGTTTTTATATGCAGCAACTTGGGACCAGGAATGTCATGCAGTCCTTTCAGTGTTTCGGTGAGCTTCAGTACGTTATGCCCGTCAATAGGACCAAAGTAACGAAGGCCTAGCGCCTCAAATAGATTACTGCTTTTGGAAACCACGCCCTTAAGCCCTGCCTCTATTTTTGATGCGAGTTTCTGCATGTCGGGGCCGGGCAACATGCCCAGCATATTCCATACATCGTCCCGGAATTTATTGTATGTATGCGAAGTGGTAATATCAGTAAGGTATTCTTTAAGAGCGCCCACGTTAGGGTCGATCGACATGTTATTGTCGTTTAGGATAATGAGCACATTGGCCCCGCTGACGCCAGCATGATTAAGCGCTTCGAACGGTAGTCCGGCAGTCATGGCGCCATCGCCTATTACAGCTATGTGGCGACGATGCTCCTCGCCTTTGTACTTGGAAGCAAGGGCCATACCCAATGCCGCAGAAATAGAAGTAGAAGAGTGACCAACACCAAAAGCATCATAGATACTTTCGCTGCGCTTAGGGAAACCGCTCAGTCCGCCGTATTTACGGTTTGTATGAAATATACTGCGACGGCCGGTAAGTATTTTATGGCCATAGGCCTGGTGGCCTACATCCCATACCAGCTTGTCGTCAGGTGTATTGTACACATAATGAAGCGCAACAGTCAATTCTATCACACCCAGGCTGGCACCAAAGTGGCCACCATGTACGCTAACGCAGTCTATAATAAACTGGCGTAATTCGTCACAAACCTGTTGCAGTTGATTTTTGCCCAGTTTTTTGAGGTCATCCGGGGTATTGATCTGGCTGAGCAAGGGCCCTGCTGCTATTTCTTCCATGCACTGAGTTGAATACTAACGTACAAAAATAAATAAAATAAGCCGTTCACCTATATATATACGAATAAAAATGAGTGAAAGGTTCTATGTTTCGTTTAATTAAATGTCAAAAACCGAACCAAAATGGCAATATTGAGGTGGGCTAAAGTACATTTGCAGTTAATTATCGTTAAATGAAGTATTTACGCTCCTACCCATGGGGTATGCAGTTACTGCTGTTCCTGTTGATGGAAATCACCTTTCTGGGTTTTTTCGGGGTGGTAATAAGCCAGTTATTACCAAAGTTCACAGGTGTAAGTTATGAGTATCTAAGCAAGATCGATGAGCATACTCCCCGTTCAATAGTGACTATATTTTTATATCTGCAAGGCGGGTTTAATCTGTTGCTTTTCTGCTGCTCGGCGTTGTTGTTTGCATATTGGTCTCATCCCCGGCCAGTGCAATTCCTAGGACTGAGAAAACCCGGAAAGCCTATACAGCCTATACTCGCAATATTCGTAATGCTCGGCGCGATGCCTGTATTAGCGGCAATAGCTACACTTATCGGCAAGATAGACTTTGGCACCAGTGTAAAGGCAGCGCAGGCAGCAAATGACCAGATAATGGGAGCTTTCTTAACCATTCACAATTTCCCTGATTTTCTGCTGGCGTTCTTTGTGATGGCGATCATACCTGCAATAGGTGAAGAGTTGTTCTTCAGGGGAGTGCTGATGAGGTTCGCAAAACAACGCTCACCCGACATGGTATTGCCAATATTATTTACCGCTGTTGTATTTGCCTATACCCACTCCAATATCTATGGATACCTGTCCATATTCCTTGCGGGGGTATTGCTGGCTGTGATCTATAACCTTACAGGGTCTATCTGGTGCAGCATTGTGGCGCACTTATGCTTTAACGGTGCCCAGGTTGTGGCTGCTTATGTGGCAGGCAGTGCATCTGCACTAGACGATAAAACCATTTCTTACCCGCTGGTGATAGGTGGGTTGGTGGTATTCGGTATTTCTTTTTACCTGCTGCTAAAGAATAAAACCCCACTACAGGCAAACTGGTCAGATAATTTTACGGCGAAAGAACTTTCCGAAAACGAATATTAACTTTAGTCCTGCTATGGCACTTAATTTACCGGTTTTTTATAAGCGCACCGGCAGCGCTATTGTCTTCGGAATCATCATGCTGGCAGGGTTGCTTTGGAACGCATGGGCATTCCTTGGTTTGATATGCCTTATCAATGTATTGTGCCTCAGAGATTATTTTAAATTGCTACAGAAGATAGATGCAGATAATTACTGGCCCTTGTGGTTGCCCATATCGATCCAGGTAATATCATTGATGATCATTGCCATGTTTTCAAGGCTGGCCGGAGAGGGCGCACCAATGATCCTTTGGGTGTTCCTTAGGGTGTTGCCACTACTGCCGGTGCTATTATTACTTGTAGGCACCTTATTCAAAAAGAATGTGTTTCTGCCGTTGCTGCAATCTGCGGGAGGGATATTTTATATCACACTCCCTATGATATCGCTGCTGGGTATGCACGCTATGGATATGGTGCTGCCCATAGCCCTGATACTGATGATATGGACCAATGATACTATGGCTTACCTGGTAGGCTCGTTCATAGGCAAAACGCCTTTCTCACCGATATCGCCCAAGAAAACATGGGAGGGAGTGATAGGTGGTGCATTGCTGACCATCATAGGTGCCGGCATATACGGATATAGCTCTGCAACCTACAGGCTGCAGGACTGGATGATGCTGGCACTCTGTGCCACAATAGCCGGAACCCTTGGTGACCTGCTGGAGTCGAAAATGAAAAGGATGGCAGATGTAAAGGACTCAGGAACGCTGATGCCCGGCCATGGCGGTGCCCTTGACCGTTTTGACTCATTGCTGGTAGCTGCACCTTTTGCCTGGGCTTATGTGAATTACTTTATGAGATAAGCAGAGATTCAAGGGGTTATTCAACTTAATATTTTCCTGTTACCTTTGTTGCCAATTAACGGAGATTATGAAAATACATCGCGAAGGATATAAATACATACTTATAGCCACGGTCTTATGGATAGGTCTTGGCTGGCTTGCCGGGCATTATATACCATGGAGTTGGCTTGCGGGTATCATTACATTCATCCTGTTCCTGTTGTGGTTTTGGGTGGTGGCGTTCTTCCGTATGCCTAACCGTAACCTGGTGCATGGAGAAGATAAGATAATATGCCCTGCCGATGGTAAGGTGGTAGTAATAGAAGAAACGTATGAGCCTGAATACTTTAAGGATAAAAGGCTGCAGGTATCCATATTCATGTCGCCGATAAATGTGCATGTGAACAGGAACCCTGTAAGCGGATCGATCATGTACATGAAATACCACCGGGGTAAATACCTGGTAGCATGGCATCCCAAATCATCTACCGAGAATGAGCGTACCACCTTGGTAATAGGTAATGACCGTGGTGAGATACTGCTGCGCCAGATAGCAGGAGCATTGGCCCGCCGTATCTGCTTTTATGTGAAGGAAGGAGATGAGGTAAAGCAGAACAATGAATTCGGGTTTATCCGCTTCGGATCAAGGGTAGATGTATACCTGCCCCTGGGTACGGCTGTAGATGTGAAAATAGGCGATGTGGTTAAAGGCGGAGTAACAGTACTGGGCCATTATTAATTGTTAAAACTGACCATAATCAGGCTTCGGTAGGCCTGAGAGTCGCTTTTTAAATACATTTTTTAATTATCTTCGCTATCTAAATCAGAAACAATGAAAAAACTCACGTTATTATTAGTTGCTGTTGCCTTCTTATCAGGCGGTGTTATTGCACAGGAAAAATCTTGCTGCAAGAAGAAAAGCGACAAATGCTGCAAAGGCAAGAAAGAGTGTTCTAAGGACAGCAAAGAGTCTAAAGAAAACGCAAGCAAAGAAGACGCTAAAAAAGAAGTAAAGAAAGCTTCTTAATCAAAGCATACTTTTTGAAAGAAAGCAGTGGGTATTCCCGCTGCTTTTTTTTATGCAATAAAAAGCTCCCGGTCACACATTCCGGGAGCTGTGCTGTAAAGAAACAGCTTCTCATTTGCTGCAGGAAGAGGATACTTCCTGTTAGGTGGGGAAAAACTTAAGCACCGCCGCTGCCTACTCTCCTTTTTTCCTCTTCTGCACCACCCCTGTGCCGTGATGTCTGGGGAACGGTGCGCTTACCAAAGCGATAGGTAAATGATATGCTCGCCTGCCGGGTATCGCGCTGGGCTATGAATGATTCTACATAATCGTTGTA
The DNA here is from genome assembly GCA_964478855.1 of uncultured Flavipsychrobacter sp. Lineage (GTDB taxonomy): Bacteria > Bacteroidota > Bacteroidia > Chitinophagales > Chitinophagaceae > Nemorincola. Next base: position 18,128 of record CAYZKL010000039.1, on the reverse strand, counting down.
GTATGAGGTGGCACGTGGATAACCTCGCCAGAAAATATCGGTTATGTTCAGTTTAAGTGTGGCCCGCTTGTCGAACAGGTTTTTCTGTATGCCTGCATTGATCATCCATGTTGGTTTCAAGTTCATGTAGCCATATACCTGTGGTGCCTGGTAGAAGCCACCCAGTTCTGCAGACCAATTGTTGGGCAGCACAAAAGAATTGTTCGTATTCACATCAAAGGTTGTTCTGCCTGCATTCAGATTGGTGCCGGCGATATCGCCTGTGTAATTAGCGTAGTAGGCATTGAAGCTGGTGGTATTGTTCCACCATTTGTAAAAGCGGAACTGGTAAGAACCACTGACGCCATAGTACTCCATTCTTATCAGGTTTTTAGTGGTCTGGATGGTCACTTTTTCCTCTGTAGGGCTGGGTTGTATCACTTCTGTAAGCGGGCGGCTGGTATTGGAATAGCTGAGTGAGGTAACAAAGCGCTGCTTATAGATGTAAGAAAGCTCAGCAGCATAAGATAGAGCCGGATTGAGAAACGGATATCCGGCTTTATAAGTAGTCGGGTCAAGATAGTATTTGAATGGGTTCAACTGTTCATAGTTAGGACGCTCTATGCGCCTGCCGAGTGTAAGCCCGAGGTCATTGTTTTTATCGAAATGCCGCTGTGCAGCAAGACTTGGGAACAACTGGGTATAGTTGCGGGTGAATACTGAGTCGGATGTGCGGTCATCACCTTTTACGATGGTCTGTTCGGCACGCAGGCCCAGCTGTGCGCTCCATTTGTCCATATCCTTGCTGAAGTTGACATAGCCCGCATTGATATTCTCATTGTAAATGAAGTGGTAGGTCTTTGTGAGGTCGGGTACATATATACCACTGACCATGTTGTAAAAACGAATGTCGTTATCGGCAGTCACAAAACTTGTTTTCATGCCTGCTTCCAGTTTTGCATTTGCAGGTAGGGGATGTGTATAATCTGCCTTGAATGAACGGATCTGTGTAAGCCCTTTCAGATCACCACGCAGTATGGATGGTGTAGGGGAGAGCAGGTTACCCAATGAGTCGTAATAGTTGGTAGTATAGTCCTGCCTGCCATGGCTTGGATAGGCGGCATAGTCCGCATCAACAGCCAATGCCCTTCCGGTGCTATCAAAATTATGACGCAGGTTCAGGTTCACGGTATAATTGTTCCAGTAATTAGGGGATGCATTGGCAGTGGTGAAGTGCGAGGGCGCTTTATAGGCATCACCATCTATGACATTGGAATAATTAAAACCATCACGCCTGAAGGCAGTGGCATCGCCGTTAACAACACCGCCGATAATGGTTTTAGGCGATACTGTATAATCAAGGCCTATGCCGCCCATGTCGCCGCCTATGTGGTAGCGGTAATTATTATCCTGGTCATAAGCACCGGTGAAAATGCCGTTCTTATAAAAATTTCGCTGCAGGGTAAGGTGGTTGAATCCCTCTCTTTTGGAATGATTGTAATTGGCGAACAGGTTGAACTTTTTATTCCTGTAGTTCATATTGAAACCTCCATTGGCCTTGCCATACACACCTTGCGCATAAGTGGCATTAGCGCTGCCATTGAGCCCGGTGCGGGTATCTTTTTTCATTTTAATATTAATGATACCCGCTGTGCCCGCCGCATCATATTTAGCAGATGGGTTGGAGATCAACTCGATGCTCTGCACGGAATTGGACGGCATGCTTTTGAGCAGGTTAGCAAGGTCCTGGCCTGATATAGGCTGTACTTTACCATTGATCATTACATTTACACCTTGCTTGCCCTTCAGGCTGATGTTGTCATTCTGGTCAACGGTAACACCGGGTGAGTGTGCCAGAACATCGAGCACAGAACCGCCAGCATTAACAATACTGTTCTCCACATTCACTACTAACTTATCTGAATGTACTTCAACGAATTGCTTTTGGGCACGCACCGCAACTTCTTTCAGTTCATTGGTGGCGGACCGTAATATGATGTCAGGTACTGTTGTTGTGTTGCCAGAAATGTCGATCGGTGACGAATTGTAAACACTATACCCTACCAGGTTGACCCTGATGATATAGCTGCCATCGGGCAAAAGGGTGAGACCGTACTCACCCTTTTCGTTCGTGAGCTCGGTGCGAATAAGTGCAGAATCGTTACCCCGGAGCAGGATAACGTTGGCAAATCTCAGGGCTTTACCCGACTCATCCGTTACCTTGCCGGATAAGCTACCGGTGCGGGCTGTAGCTGTTTCGCAGTATGCAAAAAGCAGGAGGAAAAGTGCCGGGAAAGTAAGTCTGTTCATAAAGGAGCGGTTGACAGGTCAAATATACCTGCGATATATACCCTGCTTTTCACCCTATGGGAGTGATTTGCAAAACCCTAACAGAAAAATGATGTTTTTAGTTTAGGGGAAACGATATAAGGGTTAATTTCACATGGAATTATGAAGCGAAAGAAATACATAGACCATATCAGGGATCATTGCAAGTTCGGTGTCTTTATCCTGTTGGTGTGCATTGCGGGGCATGCCTCTGCCCAGCGCTATCCGTTTCATAACCTGAGTGTGGATGCCGGGCTGATGCAGTCGCAGGCTACGTGTATGGTGCAGGACAAGACGGGTAATTTGTGGATAGGTACATTGGGTGGGCTGTCCAGGTATGACGGGCAGAATTTTACTAACTATACGGTAAGGAACGGATTGCTGAGTAATGCTGTATGGGGCCTTGCAGTAGACCAGGCGGGCAATGTATGGGTAGGCGGACAATCAGGCATATCCTGCTTTGATGGTAAGTCGTTCAAACACTATACACGCCAGCAGCAGGCATCCCGTGTGGCACAGCAGATCAATGTGGTGAATGATACGGTGTGGTGGAGGGTGCAGGGCGAAGTGTACTTTATAACCAAGGGGAAGATCAAGTATTATGTAAGCCCCGGTGCCGGCGACTCGGTTTCCTCATTGCTGGCAGAGCGCAACGGTTTGTGGATCGTTAAGAGAGGAGTGGTATATCATAAGCATGAGCAGGTGTGGGATACTTTAAGGTTCCCGTTGCCGCCTGATGTAACACCGCCAAATGTGAGCAGAATATACCGGGACAGGCAAGGACTGGTATGGGTAACGACCAACGGAGGACTGTTCAGGGCAGATAGCAGCAGGCTCATCTACTATCCGATCAATGGATGGAACGGTGATTTTCCACCGGCAATAACGTCGATAACACAGGATAGGTCAGATGCGCTATGGCTGGGGATAAGCGGAGGTGCGCTGAAATTATCAGGAAACACCACGCAGCATTATAACAAGCGCAACGGCCTGAGCGATAATATGATATTCGATGTCCTGACGGATGCTGAAGGTAATGTATGGCTGGCATCGGACGGACAAGGGATATTCAGGTTTTCAGGAACACAGTTTACCGGGCTTGACGAAACTATGGGTCTGCCGAGCGCACAGGTAATGGCGATCGCATCTAACAACCGTGATTCGCTGATCATAGGTACTTATGATGCAGGCCTGTACATATTTAAAGACGGAAAAGTAAGTGCACTTTCATTTCCGTCAAATCCTGTTCCTGCCATCACGTCACTTTGCTATACCCGCAGATCCAAATTGTGGA
>CAYZKL010000039.1:13399-14515 GCA_964478855.1 uncultured Flavipsychrobacter sp. | reverse complement strand
GGGCGTGGGCTATGGTCATACGAGCGGGAGATATTCAGGCAGTTTGAAGCACCGGACAGGAACTTTCCTTCAAACTCCATTAACTGCCTGTACGAGGATGAGATAGGCAGGTTGTGGATCGGGTTCTCGAATGGCGTGATGGTAAGGGAGAATGACAGCTTTAAAACTATAGTAGACCGGAACGCACAGATATTTTCTATCCTGTCGTTGGGCAATGATAGTGTGCTGGTAGCTACAGAAAGTGGCCTGCTGCTATATAATGCAGGGAATGTGACCAACTTCAGGACAAACACTATCATTGACAGCGCAGGTGTGCAGTGCTTTGCAATACAGGGAAAATATCTTTGGCTGGGCAGTGCGGAGAATGGCCTTATACGCTATGACCTGCGCACACACAAAACGGTAGTGATCAATAAAAGCAGCGGGCTCCGGTCAGATTTTATCTACAACATTGTTATCGATAATGAGGGCTATACCTGGGTTGGTACCGGCTTTGGGATACACAAGATAAAGATGGAGGGCGATGTACCCACTGTAACCTTTTACGGCAAAGCACAGGGTATCACGGGTATGGAAAGCAATATCAATTCCGTACTGAAACTACCGGACGGAAGTATATGGTTTGGTACCACCAATGGCGCACTGCACTACCAGCCACATACGGCAGTGGTGTCACCGGCACCTGCAAGCATATTACTGCAATCGGTAAAACTGCAGGGAGAGGCAACCATAGATCCAAGCTATTATGACAGCACGGATAACTGGTATGGAATACCTTATAATCTTCGGCTGCCATATAAAAAGAACAATATAGCATTCACGTTCCAGGCCATTACACTAAGCGGAGCCCAACAGGTGCTGTATCGCTACAGGATGGATGGATTGGATGCACCATGGTCTGACTGGTCGGCTACTAATTCGGTAGCGTATTCCGCATTGCCGCCAGGCAAGTATGTATTTCATGTGCAGTGCAGGGGGGCGGAAGGGCAGAACAATACAGAACTTACTTATCCCTTTGAGATCATAACGCCATTTCAGAAAACAAGCTGGTTCCGCTACCTGGTGCTGGGCGCATGTATATTAATCGGTATCTTCCTGCAGTACCTGGTGATTAGC
>CAYZKL010000039.1:0-13389 GCA_964478855.1 uncultured Flavipsychrobacter sp. | reverse complement strand
AACGCAGGGAAAAACTGCTGGAAAAACTGAGAGCGGAAGAGTTGAGTAAAATACGACTACGTACCGCTGAAGATTTTCATGATGAGATTGGCAATAAACTTACCCGCATCAATGTGCTGACCAATGTACTGAAGAACAAGGTACAGATGAATGCAGAAACGCTGCGGATACTTGGCCAGATAGAGGATAACAGCTCGCAGTTGTATAGTGGTACGAGGGATATACTCTGGTCGCTGAAGCCATCGAACGATAACCTGTATGAGATACTGCACCGCATCAGGGATTTTGCCGGAGAACTGTTCCAGGATACTGAGGTCAACTTCTCCTTTAAAGGAAGTGATGAAAAATGGAGGAATTTCAGGCTGCCAATGGATATGAGCCGCAACCTGATCATGATATTCAAGGAGGCGCTCAATAACTGCCTGAAATACTCAAAAGCAAGGAATGTATCGTTGGAAATAACACTGAAGAACAGGAATGTACTGCAACTGGTACTCAAAGACGACGGGCTTGGATTTGATGTAAGTACGGTGAAGAAGGGCAACGGCATGAATAATATGCAGGTAAGGGCAGGCAGGCTGAACGGTAAGCTCTATGTGGATTCGAGGATGGATAAAGGGACGATCATCAACCTGACCTTTAAGGTGCCGCAGAACAAGTAAGTTAAAAAAATGAAAATACCGCCAAACAGGTGATATTGTATTGCCCCGGAATCGGGAACTTTACCTAAACTAGCAGTTATGAAACGTGACCTGGATATACGAGTAGCGATCATTGAGGATGATGAGACCATACGTGAAGGGTATGCCTTTCTTATAGGAAATACCTCGGGATATAAAATTGCGGGAACCTACCCATCGGTAGAGGATGCGTTGAAAAAGATAGCCGGAGATGATCCGGATGTGCTGTTGCTGGATGTGGAGCTGCCCGGCATATCAGGCATAGAAGGGTTGCCCAAACTAAAAAAGCTGCTGCCCGATACGCATATACTGATACTGACCGTGTATGAGCAGGAGATGCTGATATTCCGTGCCTTGGGCAACGGGGCTTCGGGCTACCTGACCAAGAATACACCACCTGAAAAGATAGTAGCCGCCATACATGAAGTAATGGAAGGTGGCGGGCCAATGAGTGCGCACATTGCCAGGATGGTGATATCATCGTTCAAAAGAAATGAGTCAACGCCGCTGACACGACGGGAAACAGAGATACTGGAGCAGATAGCCACAGGCAAGAGCCGTAAGCGGATAGCAGAAGAACTCTATATAGACCTGGAAACTGTAAAGTCGCACATCAAGAATATATACCACAAGCTGAATGTGCACTCGAAAGCAGATGCCATAAAAGCCGCCAAGGATAATAAATTCATATAAAGCAAAAAACCACCTCTATTGCTGAGGTGGTTTTTGTTTGTTCTTATCGCTTTCTTTTTTTCTGCCTGCTTTTTTCATAGAGGCGTCAATGATCCATTCCAGTTGTCCGTTGACACTGCGAAATTCATCATTAGCCCATTTCTCAAGGGCTTTATAGACATCTTCGTCTAACCGTAGTACGAATGTTTTTTTTGCCGCCACTCTTTCAGTTATTGATATAATGAACCTGTATTCAATACCGGCTGGGCTCCACGCTCACCGCAAAGTACCACCATCAGATTGCTGACCATTGCAGCTTTCCTTTCTTCGTCAAGCTGCACAATTTCTTTTTTGCTGAGTTGCTCCAGCGCCAGTTCTACCATGCCTACCGCGCCTTCCACTATCATGAAGCGTGCCGCAACAAAAGCAGATGCCTGCTGGCGTTGCAGCATTGCACCTGCGATCTCCTGCGCATACGCCAGGTGGCTGATACGTGCTTCTTTGATAATGATACCGGCAGTCAGCAAACGTTCGTTCAGTTCCTGTTCAAGTAGTTCATTGATCTTTGAACCGCCTTCCCGCAAAGTAATGAGCGCATTTTCGTCTTCAATATTGTCGTAGGCAAATGCCATTGTAAGATTACGTAAAGCAGATTCGCTCTGCATACGGATGAATGCAGTGTAGTCAACAACATCGTAGGCGGCCTTGTAGGTATTCTGTATTTGCCATACAATAACTGCCGCTATCTCTACCGGGTTACCCATCTTGTCATTTACTTTAAGTGTTGGTGTTGCCAGGTTCTGCACTCGCAGAGATAGCTTGTATGATACAAAGAACGGATTGACGAAGAACATACCGTTGTCCTTTACCGTACCTGCATACTTACCAAACAGGTTGAGCACACGGGCATGGTTAGGCTGAACAATGATGAGTCCCTTCATTATGAAAAAGCCAAGAACAAGCGTGGCCACACCCGGGACGATATACATTGGGGCATTACTGTTGCCGCCGGTTACGAAACAAAAGATTGCAATGCCCACCAGGATAAGTGCGATGAACAAAGCTGCATAGCCGTTCATTGGTTTGATGATTTTTTCCATTTTTTTAAATTGTTTGATATCAATTTGATATCAAAAGTATATCAATAATCTGAATTGGCAAAATAATTCGCATTGAATAATAGCCAATACATGCAGTCAATAGTAAAACCTGCAGATACCGTGAATAAGTAAGATATATTTATGAGGTTTGGTGCCTGTATAGCTTGGCGTAGCGCCCGTTGAGCGCCATTAATTCTTCGTGAGTGCCCTGCTCTGCAATGGTGCCGTGGTCCAGGATAATGACCTGGTCGAATGTCCAGCTGGTGAAAATACGGTGGGTAATAACCAATGTGGTCTTGTCCCTCAGGAATTCCTGCAGGTTAGCGAGGATCGTTTTTTCTGTCTGCGTATCCACGGCAGACAAGCACTCATCCAGCAGTAATATTTTACTGTTTTTGAGTATGGCCCTAGCCAGCACCATGCGCTGTTTCTGCCCGCCGGATAACATCACCCCACGCTCGCCGATCATGGTTTCGTAGCCCTTACTGAAAGAGGCGATCTCCTTATCAAGATCGGCCATGCGGGCAGCTTCCTTTACCTGTGCTTCGGTGGCATCGTCGCTGCCAAATTTTATGTTGTTGTAGATCGTATCAGAGAACAGGTACGCTTCCTGCGGTGCATAGCCTATCTGCCTGCGAAGGTCATGCAGGTCGTATTTTTTGATATTTATTCCATCAAGCAGCAGTTCGCCGGAAGTGATATCATACATACGCAGCAGCAGTTGTGCCAGCGTGGATTTGCCTGATCCAGTCTTGCCGATAATGGCGATCTTTTGGCCGGGTTTTATATTGAAGTTGAAATGCTGAAGAGCAGTAATGCCGGTATGCGGATAGGTGAACGTAATATCCCGGAAAGAAACTTCACCTTTCAGGTCGTGCTTTACGGCATCTGCTGGTGTGGTAATATCGGGTACCGTATGCAGGAACTCATCTATACGCTTTTGTGATGCGCCTGCACGCTGGGTCATACTGGCTACCATGCCAATGCTGGAAATTGGGAACATCAGCAGGTTGATGTAGATAACGAACTGCGCAATATTGCCGGTGGTTATCTGCCCGTTGATGGCAAAATAGCCGCCGATAAGTACAGTGCTGAGCATACTCAGCCCGATGAACAGGTTCATAGCTGGGAAATAGACTGCCTCGGTAAGAGAGAGGTTAATGGTGCTTTCCCGGTATTGTTCAGCATTGGTTCTGAAGAAGCGGAGCATATTCTGTTCCTGAACAAAAGACTTGATCACCCGAATGCCTGAATAAGACTCCTGTGCGGTGGTCGTGATAGCCGATAGCTGCGCTTGTATCTTACCACTCTTTTTGAATATGATCCTGTTCACATAATAAATGGAGAAGGCCAGTATTGGTAATGGAGCTACAACAAAGAGTGTAAGAAGCGGGCTGGCACGCAGCATATCCCATACGCAGAAGATGACCAGGAAGACAACCGAGGTAAAGTACATGATAGACGGGCCGGTGTACATACGCACTCGTGATACATCCTCTGATATGCGGTTCATAAGGTCACCCGTGAAGTGAGACTTGAAGAACTGTGTGTTCAACTGCTGGTAATGTGCGTATATCTCATTTTTCTGGTCGTACTCTATATGCCGTGACATAACGATGATGGTCTGCCGCATCATGAACATGAACAGGCCACGGAGCAAGGCAAGTCCCAGAAGCGTAATTCCGCCTTTGAAAACGAGCGCTGTTATGGCTTCTTTGCCCGTGTGGTTTGCCACCATATCCTGTACCTGGTCCAGGATGTGTTTAATGACATTTCCGGGCATTACGGCAAATTTGCTGGAAACAGCCACGAAAAGCAATCCCAATAAAAGCCGCCATTTGTACTTAAAGAAATATTTATTGAGCGAACCAAGGTTCTTCATAGGGTGCAAATGTCGGGATTTATTGAATGGCAAGAAATTCTTTCCTTACTTTTGCCGCTCAATTTAAACTTAAAAATGAAAGTAGCAGTAGTAGGTGCCACAGGACTTGTAGGCAGTACCATGTTGAAAATACTGGAAGAAAGGAACTTCCCTGTAACTGAATTGATACCGGTAGCCTCAGAAAAGTCGGTAGGAACCATGGTAACCTATAAGGGTAAGGAATATGCAGTAGTATCCGCTGATACGGCCATAGCAATGAAGCCGGCACTGGCATTATTTTCAGCAGGTGGCTCAATTTCTTTGGAACTGGCACCTAAGTTTGCCGCTGCTGGCTGCAGGGTAGTAGACAACTCATCTGCATGGCGCATGAAGGAAGGTATAAAGCTGGTAGTACCTGAAGTGAACGGGCATGTACTGACGCCTGAAGATATGATCATAGCCAACCCAAACTGCTCTACCATTCAAATGGTAATGGTATTGAACCCGATACACCTGAAATACGGAATAAAAAGAGTGGTGGTAAGCACTTACCAGTCGGTAAGCGGCACAGGACAGAAGGCAGTAAAGGAATTGATGGATCAGCGGGCGGGCAATCCGGCACACAATGTATATCCGCATACCATAGATATGAACGTGATACCGCATATAGATGTGTTCCAGGATAATGGCTATACTAAGGAAGAGATGAAGATGTCGCAGGAGACCTGCAAAATAATGGGCGACGATAATATACGTGTAACAGCGACTACGGTACGTGTACCTGTCGTAGGCGGCCATAGCGAGAGTGTGAACATTGAGCTGACACATGATTTTCATGAGTCGGATATAAAGGAAATGCTGAGCAATCAATCAGGAGTAGTAGTGGTGGATAATCCGTCAATGAATGGCTACCCTACACCCGTTGAAGCTGAAGGAAAGGACGAAGTATTTGTGGGCCGTATCCGCCGGGATTACTCGCAGCCTAACACACTGAACTGCTGGATAGTTGCTGATAACTTAAGAAAAGGAGCTGCAACGAATGCGGTACAGATAGCCAAATACCTGCACAATCAGGGGTGGATCTGATAAGTCAAAATTCAAAGGGGAAAATTTCAAAACCTTTTAAAGATAAAGCCCGCATCAGCGGGCTTTATCTTTTTTCATTTTATTGGCCACTGCTTCCAGTGCGCCGTAAAACTCGGGTCCGTATTTGCGGGTGAGAGAATCCTTTAAGAAAACATACACAGGTACTTTCAATTGCTTGCCCAGTTTGCAAGCCGGCTTGCAGAGAGAGGGCCGGGGTTCGTAATTGACAGCCTCGTAGCCGTCGTGCGATGTGATGCGGATAGGGTACAGGTGGCAGGATATGGGCTTGCGGAAACTCACCTTGCCGGCCTTCCACGCCTTTTCTATTCCACACTTTACAATGCCCAGTTCATCGGTGATGCCATACACACATATACCTCCATTTACAGTAGGGGTTACGTAGCCATACTCATCGTCCATGGTATGGGTGCCTTGCTTTTCTATCTCAGGTATATATTCCTTTGTAAGGAATGGTTTTATGGTCGGGTAAATATCAGCAATGATGCCTGCTTCTTCCGTGAGCGGAGCACCGCAGTCGCCATCAACACAGCAGCCGCCCTTACACTTGTCGAGGTCGCAAACAAATTGTTCCTCCACTACCTGGTCACTCAGCAGTACATTATCTATTGCTATCATCGTTATTTACATGTTGATGTAATTCATCAGCAAGTGATACTTGCCGGTAATGTCATCATCGTTAATACTTTCGCCGTATGCTTCTTTTACGGTATAGTTATGTCTTTCGAAAGAAGAAACTACTGCATCTACAGAACTGCGGTTAAGTTTCAGTGTTATCTCCAGCATGCCCAGTTCATTCACCATCACCTGCATATTCATTATGGTCACATCCTCGTTCTCGCAGATGCGTGCTATGTCATACAGCGTATAGTTTCTGGGTGCAACCTCAAGTACTATGATGCCGCCCGGTGTAAGTATACTGCTGTTCTCTGTAATGTATTTCAGGAGGCTGTCTTTGGTAACACAGCCTAAATATTTTTGTTCCAGGTCGATAACAGGAAGAATTACCAGGTTCATTTCATGCATGATCCGCATTGCTTCAAAAGGATGTGCTCCTGAACGGATGGCAGGCTTATAATTAGTGAACTCTGAAGTGGATAATGCAGCCTCCGGTGTTGCCCAGTCAAATACTTCGGTTTCTGAAATAAGTGCGAGGAAATTGTCTTCAGATACCATTGGTAACTGTGTAAGATTGTTTTCCTGCATCATATCCAGCGCACGGTCGCCCGTATCAGAAGGGTCAAGGGTAGGGACAGAAGGTGATATCAATTGTTCTATTCTCATTTCTATATCGTAGGTATCTATAAACTAATACAAAACGTGGGCCGAATTTATAATAGTATAGAAAAGAGTAAAAAAATGGCGATCAGATTACAAATGGCCTAAGCCTTGCATTTATCAAGGAAAGCAGTGAGGATAACGTTGAATTCTCCAGGTACTTCCATCATAGGTGCATGGCCGCATTTGTCGATCCAGTGCAGTTCCGAATTTGGCAGTAACTTCTGGAATTCCTCGGCTACCATAGGAGGGGTAATTGTATCATTTTTACCCCATATCAGGCATACCGGCAATTTGATGCTTTGCAGCTCATCGCCCAGGTTATGACGGATAGCCGACCTTGCAAGTGCAATGATCTTCAATGCTTTGAGCCTGTTATTAATGATGCCGAAGACCTCATCAACCAGTTCCTTTGTGGCTACTTTAGGATCGTAAAAGGTAAGTTCTGTTTTTTTCTGTACGTAGTTATAATCACCACGTTTCGGGTAGGTTTCACCCATGCCATTCTCAAACAATCCTGAACTGCCGGTAAGCGTAATGCTCCTGATCACTTCCTGGTGCTTCAGAGCATATACAAGACCCACGTGGCCTCCGAGTGAATTGCCCAAAAGATGGATGTTACTTAGTTTTTGATGATCTATGAACTTAGCAACATATTTCGAAAGGCCGGACACGCTGGTATCAATAAGCGAGAGGTCGTAAAGCGGAAGTAATGGTATGATAACCCGATGTGTATTCTTGAAATGCTCTACCAGGTCCTTGAAATTGCTCAATGCGCCAAACAGGCCATGCAACAATACCAACGGCTCTCCGTTTCCTTCTTCTACGTATTTGAATTTACCTGATTGTTTTATTTCGTATTCCATCAACTATTTTGAGGTAGTATTCTGCTAAAATACTATTGTTTGATTTAAAAATGCAAACTTACAACACATTGTAATACTGAAAATTACGTTTTATTTTTCTTAACAGGTAATAAATTGCCATTTATAATACCTGAAAGCATTGCGGTTATTACTTTTTACGTAGTTTTTTCAGTTCATCCTGCGCCACCTTTTTCTCTTCCTCATTTCCGTATTGAGTAACTTTTTCAAAATACGTAATTGCCTTATTGTTATTGCGGCTATCCTCGTACGCAAAAGCCATATTCAAAAGCACCGAACAGTCCTTTGGTGCCACTTTTTCCGCTTTTTGCAAATATTCTATTCCTTTTGCAAGGTCTTTATTCATCATGTATGTAGCGGCAAGGTTGGTAAGTGCTTCTACATTCTGTGGGTAATATTTCAGAATGGTCTCTGCAATGGCCCTGATATTGGCCGACTGCTTTTCTCCCATGTCAAATAACATATTAATGTTATCCTGTGCGGCATTTTGAATGAATTTATCTGGGTCCGTCACAGGTTTGTTCTCAGCTTCTACCCAGGTATTCTTATTGATGAACCGGTATTCTATGGTTTTCACGATCTCGTCTGTAAATTCATTAAACTGGTCATTGAGACCGAGGATGTAGATTTTACCAAACCGCATATCCAGCCTGTCCGGGTATGCCGCAATGCCCTTATTAATGTGGTTCAGCGCTTTTCTTATGTATTCCGCATCAGGTGCGGGTGGCTCTGTCTTTGCTTTTTCAGCGGCATCCACTTTTACCATGGCTTTTTCCATGTAGTGGTTGAACCATGCTATATGTAATTCGGCATCATTGGGCGATTTCTTTTCCCATTGTTTCAGCAGCTTTACCTGCCCTGTGGTATCTTTTTTATCCATCAGGTCCTCAAACTGTTTTCTGAAATCCTGGCCATATGTGCTTACAGAAATGAATAACATCAGTAAGGCTGAAAATATCCTGCTTTTCGTCATTTTGTTTTTGTTGGTGCTGCAAAGTAAGCAATGTTGTGGTTTTGCTATATTTATCCTGTAAAATCACTTATATCGATCTCCTTCATACCTTTGCCACATGTTGCAGCATTATTGCGCCTCGCTTACAGAATATATACGTTTACGCACCCGTGAAGTGAAGATCGGGAACCTGGCATTAGGCAATGGTCAACCCATAAGGATACAGACCATGACCACTACCGATACTATGGATACGGCTGCAACCGTGGCACAGAGTATCAGGTGTATAGAGGCCGGTGCAGAACTGGTGCGCATAACCGCACCCAGCAAAAAGGAAGCGGAAAACCTGCTGAATATAAAGAATGAACTGAAAGCAAGAGGATACGACACCCCGCTGGTGGCTGATATCCACTTTACACCAAATGCCGCAGAGATCGCAGCACGAATAGTAGAAAAGGTGCGTGTGAACCCCGGCAACTATGTAGATAAAAAGAAGTTTGACGTAATAGATTATACCGATTCAGAGTATGCGGCAGAGGTGTCACGCATACGTGAGCGCTTTACGCCATTGGTGCGCATCTGTAAGGAGTATGGCACTGCTATGCGTATAGGTACCAACCATGGTTCGCTGAGCGACCGTATCATGAGCAGGTATGGCGATACGCCGATAGGCATGGTGGAAAGTGCAATGGAGTTCCTGCGTATAGCAAGAGACGAAAGCTACCACCAGGTGATACTGAGCATGAAGTCGAGCAACCCGCAAGTGATGGTGCAGGCGTACAGGTTGCTGATACAGAAGATGGAGGAAGAGTTCCGGGAATGCTACCCGCTGCACCTTGGTGTAACAGAGGCAGGCGATGGTGAGGACGGGCGCATAAAAAGCGCAATAGGTATAGGCACATTGCTGGAAGATGGCATAGGCGATACAATAAGGGTTTCACTTACTGAGGATCCTGAATTTGAGATACCCGTATGCAGGGATATTGTAAAGCGATATACCAACAGGAAAGGCCATGCGCAGATAGCTAAGTTTGCAGGCAAGGGAAAGATAATACTGCCGTATGATCCGTTTGCGTACAGGCGCAATGAAACAACGACGATACAGAATATAGGCGGGCATTCAGTGCCTGTGGTCGTGGCAGATCACAGCAGGCAACAGGTGACGAATCCGAAAAACCTCGAGCCCATAGGTTACAACTATAATGCTGATACAGACAAGTGGACCATAGGTGATGCAGCGGCCGATTATATATACACAGGCAGCAGCATTATTGGTTTTGCACTACCTGGAACATTGCAGGTGATCTGCGATTATACAACATGGCTCACAGCTCCTGATAAAGCAAAGTACTATCCGCTGCTGACACAGCTGGAATACCTGGATGCAGAATTGGATGCGGAGCAAATGCACTTCCTGGCCATTGATGCCCACGAACTTATGGACGGAGTGGCAGGTAAAATAACTACTTACAAAAAGGCTATACTGGTAGTGAGCAGTAGCAATGCACATGCTATGCCATCAGTGCGCAGGTTCCTTACAGAGTTGATGTATCATAACATTACCTGCCCTGTGATACTGCAGGTGGCGGGCAGTGATGATACCGTAGATGAGCAATTGATACACTACGCTACTGGTGCGGGTGCATTGCTGCTCGATGGATTCGGCGATGGTATATGGCTTATCAGCAATGCGGCTGCTATGCAGAACAGCAAGGTGAGCGGACGTACTTACCTGGAAGTGAAAAGCAATGAACAATTCCTCAACAATACAGCATTTTCTATACTACAGGCCACACGTACACGCATCAGCAAAACGGAATACATCAGTTGCCCGAGTTGTGGCAGAACGCTGTTTGACCTGCAGGAAACTACCGCCAAAATACGTGCTGCAACCAATCACCTGAAAGGCGTGAAAATAGCCATCATGGGCTGCATAGTGAACGGCCCGGGCGAAATGGCCGATGCTGATTTTGGTTACGTGGGCAGCGGCCCCGGCAAGATAACCCTGTACAAAGGCAAAGAAGTGGTGAAACGAAACGTACCCAGCGAGATAGCCGTTGACGAACTGATAGGCCTGCTCAAAGAAAATGAGGCATGGGTGGATGTTTTATCCGCTCAGTAAAATATGGAAGCAGGCATGCCTTGCTTAATTAATCCCGCAGCGGCAGCTTTTTCAAACAGTGTATTAATGGCAGCCCGTCCCTTATCCCCAAGGTCTGCGGTATAGTCATTCACATAGAGGTTTATGTGTTTGCGCATTACTTCTTCTTCCATTTCCTGTGCGTTCTCTGTCACAAATGGTGTTAGCTCAGGATACTGCTTCCATGAGTAGGCAAGGCTTTCTTTGATGATGGCATCTACCGTGGCGCACAGTTCCTTATCAAAGCTGCGGCGAATGACAATGCCGCCCAATGGTATAGCAGCATGGGTTGTTTGTTCCCACCAGTCGCCCAGGTCTATGAGTTTCGTAAGCCCCTTTTGCTGGTAGGTGAACCGTCCTTCATGTATGATCAGTCCTGCATCAAAATCTCCATTCAATACAGCCGCTTCTATCTCATTGAACACAAGTTCGGTCTTGTTCTTTGCGTCCGGAAAAGCCAGAGTGAGCAGCAGGTTTGCTGTGGTCTTAAAGCCGGGTACTGCTATGCGGTAGTCATTGAGGGCGTTAATGTCTAATGGCTTTTTTGACACTAGGATCGGCCCCACACCCTCACCCAGCGCACTGCCGCTATGCAGCAGCGCATAATTGCTTACCGTATGAATGAATGTATTGTAACTGAGCTTTGTAATATCCAGCTTGCCTTGCTCCGCCCATACGTTCAGTGTCTCCACATCTTCCATCACATAGCTGAACTTAATACCACGGGTGTCAATTTTATTGTTCACCATGGCATCGAAGATAAAAGTATCGTTGGGGCAGGGGCTAAAGCCAAGCGTAATTTCCATATATAAAGCTATCGGGTATCAGCAGGCAAAGTTATGCCCCGCTGCGATCAAAAGTTACTGCAAAATTCTATGAGCCAATTGTTCAGATTGATAATGGCTTCCTTCATTTGCCATTGGCTCTTATCGCGAGGTGTCACGTAATTGGATATTGCCCTTATCTGCACGAAGGGTACATCCTCCCTGCGGCATACAAAGTGAAACGCCGCGCCCTCCATGCTTTCTACTGCTGCGCCGTATTGTGCGGTCCGCCTTTCTATGGTGGCTGCATTGCCGCTTACGGTATTCACTGTTAGCCCGGTTGCCCGGGGAAGTTGTACGGTACGCTGCAGTATGCCTAAAAAATTATTTTTTATAATGCCATTGTTATAAGGGTCGGTATCGGCCGGTATCAGTCCCATATCAAATATATCGAGGAAGCGGTCATGGTCTTCTGCGCCCAGGTCGCCATACCGGTCACTCTCTATAACTACCACTGTGCCCAGGGGCATACTCTGGTCATAGCTGCCGCCTACTCCTGCCTGCAGTACCAGGTCATATTTATATTGCTGCAGGTGTTTGGTAAGGCTGTAGGTAGTTTCCGTCATGCCCACACCGGTAATAAGCAGGTGAATATCCTTGCCCATATCATGCAGGGCAGGCAAACGGTCAGATAACGGCTTTACTTCGGCCTCTGTGGCCGCTACTATCAGCAACTTCATACTGCAAATAACCACTTTTTTGCGAAAACCATGTAGTAACACTAATTTTGCTGTAAATACGCAAAGATGGTTTACCTGACGAGAGTGGAGAGTTTTAACGCTGCGCACAAATTATATAACAAGAACTGGAGTGCGGAGCAGAACAAAGAGGTATATGGTAAGTGTGCCAATGAGAACTGGCACGGGCATAACTATGAGTTGCACGTGACCATAAAGGGCGAGCCCAATGTGGAAACAGGTTTTATATTCAATGCAAAGACACTGGGCGACCTGATAAAAGACGTGATCATAGAAAAGGTGGACCACAGGAACCTGAACATGGATGTGGACTTTATGAAGGATAAGTTTACCAGTGCCGAGAACTTTGCCATAGGTATATGGAACGAGCTGCAGCCGCATGTGGAGCAGGAAGGAGGCGTAAAGCTGCACTGCATCAAGCTGCTGGAAACACCTAAGATATATGTAGAATACTACGGATAGGCCCATAATCATTAATATTTTAAAACGATAAGCATTGGCATACAGGAAGGAAGAGTTTTACGATAAAGAGTCAACAGACATTCTTAAGACAAACTACCGCTCTATAATAGAGGCTGTGGGTGAAGACCCTGACCGTGAAGGCCTGTTGAAAACACCTGACCGTATGGCCAAAGCTATGCAGTTCATAACGCAGGGCTATACCATGAATGCTGCGGATATCCTCAACTCTGCAAAATTCCACGAAGCCTACAGCGAGATGGTGCTGGTAAAGAACATAGAGCTTTATTCGCTTTGTGAGCATCACCTGTTACCGTTCTTTGGCAAGGCACATATTGCATACATACCTAATGGCACCATTACCGGCCTCAGCAAGCTGGCGCATGTGGTGGAGTGTTTCTCCCGCAGGCTGCAGGTGCAGGAGCGGCTTACCCACCAGATACTGGATGTGATACAGGAAACGCTGAACCCGCTTGGAGTAGGTGTAGTGATAGAGGCGCAGCACCTGTGCATGATGATGCGTGGCGTACAAAAGCAAAACAGTATGACCACCACCTCGGCGTTCAGCGGCCAGTTCATGAAAAATGAGACCAGGGCAGAGTTTCTGAAGCTGATAGCTCATGATCTGTCGTAGTGTTGCAGAAAAAGATTTTTAGTATACATTTGCATCCCCGAATAGGGGAAATTGCGCGGGAAGTAGCGCAGCCCGGTAGCGCACATGGCTGGGGGTCATGTGG
>CAYZKL010000038.1:31462-33581 GCA_964478855.1 uncultured Flavipsychrobacter sp. | reverse complement strand
GATTGATAATCAATTATTTAGCTGTTTAAAAGTTCTCACTTTTTCACAGTAGTCGTAAGTCCGGGTTTATCGTTCTGGGTTTAGTTGACTTTGAGATCGGAGGTTTTGAATAGTTGTGTAATCTGCGGGTGAGCATCATTGATTTGGGATATTTAGTGTAGTGCCTGAACATGTTTTTAAAATAACCCGTAAAGGTAGGGTGTGCAAGAGTAATCTATTTATGAAGATACCCACAAAAGGCCGTTGCAAACACTATGGATGCAGTGCTGGTAGCGGTGTTTGTAATGAAAAAAGTTGGTGGATATTTTTTTTACTGTATTAAGGCCAGTACCGGTTGCAAACCGGGAGATCAATGCAGGGACGAGTCGGCATCGGCAAAGGGCTTTACTAGACTCGCGCCAGGTTGATGCCCGATCAGGGCAAAGTTTCTTCTTTCTGTTTCAACTGTTCCACATAGGCCACCGCATTTAGTATCATGTCGCTTGTGATGAAAATGAGGCTTCCCTTTGGCGCATTTTTGAAAGCGAAGTCAATGGCCTCGCTCTCCTGCTCGATAATCGTTGTTTTCTTAGATGGGCCTATGTTGTGAATGCCTTTGAGTACAAGATCTATAATTTCCGGCCCGGGACGCCCCCTTAGTGATACATCCTGACGGATGATCAGCTCGTCGAATATTGTAGCCGCTTCCTCTGCAAGGTGTATGATATCTTCGTCACGCCTATCGCCGGTGCCGGCAATGATGCCGATCCTAATTGTAGCGTCGAAACCGGCCACCAACTTGCTGACGGCTTTCATGCCGTGCGGATTATGGGCAAAATCGACAATGACCGAAAAATTGCGGAATTGGAAAAAATTCATACGACCCGGTGTAAGGGCAGCCGACGGCACAAAATGCAACAATGCAGTTCTGATATCCTCCATAGTTACACCCACCAGATGCGCTGCGAGCACGGCGGCCATAGCATTGGCTATGTTAAAATCGGCCTTGCCATTAAAAGTAACCGGTATATCAGAGAATGCCGCTACCAATATTTTGTCTGTACCGTGTAAGATGGTTAAACCACCGTTTCCAGCTACTATGGCAATCCCACCGTTTGCGCAATGCGCTGCAATCCTTTGGTTGTGGGGATGGAGCGAAAAATATGCCAAATTGCAACTGAGCTTTTCGTGGATGGCATACACGATGTCGTCGTCGGCATTCAGAATTGCATAGCCGCCCGGCCTGACGGCACGGGCAACTATTGCTTTCACATCTGCTAACTGCTGCAATGTGTTTACACCTTTAAGGTCGAGGTGGTCCTCGGCCACATTGGTGATGATAGCGATCTCACAATGATCGAATGCCAAACCGGCACGTAGTATGCCGCCACGTGCGCATTCCAGCACGGCAAAATCAATATTTCTATTTTTCAGTACAAGTGCAGCCGATAACGGACCGCTGCAATCGCCTTCTTCCACGAGTTTTCCCTGAATATAAATACCATCGCTGCAAGTAAAGCCTACTTTGAACCCTGCTTGTTTCATAATATAGGCAGCAAGCCGGGTAGTGGTGGTCTTACCATTAGTGCCGGTTACCGCTATTATGGGGATATGCAGCGCCGTATCCGTAAGGTTAGTATTAGTTTCATTTTCGCTTGTTAGCCCGTCCCGCCCTTTACTCTGTACGTTTTCGCCCATTGCCTTTTTAGAATTAATGCATACAATTTACAGAGAAAGGACGACTATGATGCGCTGCGAAAAAGAATTAACTGTAATTTTTCGTTCCGAGCAATTTGGGCGTATCTGCCTCCTGAGCGAGAAGTTGCAATGCTATCAACTGTGGTAAGGTGAATGCCGGTTGAAAACCGGATCATATTAGTGGTTCCGGATGCCCTTCGGAACATCCGGAACAGCGCGGCATATTTGTGGTTCGGTGCTCTTCGGAATATCTGGAACAGCGGGCTGTAATATGAAACCGGCGGTTTTTTATCAAACCGCCGGTTTCATGAAAAATTTGTCAAAAGACCTGCCCTAATCCAAAGAACAGTAAATGATCTTCTTTTGATAGACCATAATCAAATGATATTATAGTGGATTGATTCCAGCCAATTCGCAGACCAGCACCGTATGCATACCTGAC
>CAYZKL010000038.1:18197-31450 GCA_964478855.1 uncultured Flavipsychrobacter sp. | reverse complement strand
AAATTAGCGAACCACATAGAACGGGCCAAAAATCTATTTGCCCTGAACCCTCTCAGTGACTGCTTGCCTCCAAGCGAGTTAATACTTCCATCCGGACTCCACTGGTCTTGAAATTCAAAAAACGGTGGTTTGTCTCCGAAAATATTCCCTGCGGCTACACGTCCGGCAAAAACAGTACGCGGACCAATAGGGAGCTTCCTATACAGTCGTCCTTGTATAAAAAGTTTGTTGAATGAGAAATTGGATCCAATGGCAGGATTTGAAAATTCATCAGCAATCTCGACATAATACCCTTTTGTTGGATCTGGTTCAAAATCCCGTGTGTCATATATAAGAGCGCCTTGCACCAACGACACCCAGCCACCTCTAAGTCCATATACTAACCCTTGTTGATAATCTCTCCGTAAAAGGGAAGTACCGTTGGGAGCTTTTGTCTTCTGACCTGTTATAGGGTCTATTCCATCGGCTGTAGTACCCTAGAAAGTTTCATAACTTAGATGTTGTATCTCATAACCTCCCAGAACGCGCCACTTACCTTTCCCTATAGCATAATCAACTTTGAGGTTTAACATGAACTCTTTTTCCATAAACCTATTTGACAATGCATCTGTAACAAGGCTAGCCTCGCCCGGCTGCCCCGGACGAAGGGTTTTCCTTGCTCTGTCGTAATCGCTAAAGGTAGCGTAAGATGTTCCTCCCATAGGTGCGGATGGTAGCCTCAGCTCATTAAGCGTATTCTCGGATGAGCCGAAATACAGATTAGCTGGATTTTGCTGCGCTTTAAAATCAACCTTATACCTCCAGCGGGTGGCTTTGTAATAAGGCACATCGAATGACAACACCAGCTCCCTTGCGTTAGAGGTGTAGTAAGCAGCATTGGCTTTAAGCCTGGCCAAATATGGTGTATATGGAAACAAAGGATTATCCCGGTTGCCGTTCCAATAAATATTGCTTCTTACCCCAAAACCAAACCCAGTAACAGGATCGGAAGAAATATCTGGAATTGCAGTGAGAAATGTACCTTCTTTTTTCTTGGCCAAATCGGCATCAGACATTCGTTTTGATCTGATAAAGGAAAGTGAGTCATATAGTCTGTTGCTTTTGTTCTGGGCATATGTCGTTACGCTCATCAAGAGCATGGCTATCCCTACAATAAATCGGTTCATTTATTTAGTCATTTAAAAGTTAGATGTAAAGTTTGAAGCATAGCACGAGAACCCATGCCATAGGCATGAGATAAATTGCTACTCAGAATTATAATGACATCTAAACAATCGGAGGCCGAAGAATTTCAGAAAAGAAGCTTGAAGGATAGAATTTTGTACTAAGAACAGGATACTCTTTTATATCAAAATATTCCCTTTTGGGATACAAATGAAAATGCAAAGGCTCCGGAATAATTATTGTGACCTCAATAATGGACTCAAGCGATTTATGCGACTCGTGCTCATCCTCGGTTTCTCCCTCGAAATAATGGATAACACTCTCAAAATTAAGTAAATGCTCGAACACGAAATCCAGAGGAGTGATATCATTGTCTTCCCGGCTACATTGCTCGTACATGTCGTGAAGATTCAAGGGAGAGGTACATCCAAGTGGATTAATAACGAACGTCACGCTATGTATAAACAGCAATATGGAAATAATGACCCTCATTTTACACAAAAATAGGTCAATCAGCCTCATTACGGCTAATCGAATATTAGAATTTCATTAGAATATTTAGTTGACATAGCATTAGGAGGCCTTTTGGAACTTGAACCGCTCTATTATTGAAAATCACTGTCTTTGGAGAGAACAAACTAAAAAATAAAAGCAAAAGACACTGATTCAGTGGCTTTCATATTGTGTGATCCCGTCGGGACTAGAACCTAAGACCATACATTAAAAGTATATTGCTCAGCGATCAAGAAACATAGATCCAAATCTAAAAAGAAAAAGCCCCGCAAAATGCGAGGCTTTCTTTCCCAGTGATCCCGTTGGGACTCGAACCCAAGACCCATACATTAAAAGTGTATTGCTCTACCAACTGAGCTACGGAATCTGGTCGATTTAAAAAGACAAAGCGGTTCGAAGACTTGGCCTTTACCCCTTTTCCTTTCGGATTGGGAGCGCAAAGATAAGCATATACTTTTTCCAGCAAAATGTTTTTTGAAGAAAAATATAATAATCGTGTGAAGCCCCTGCTGTAAAGGGATGCAAAGGATAGTAACAATTATTATTTAAAAATTAATGAGCACTTTCAGGTTCAACAGCCTGGAAGTGAGGCGATTGGGGACGGCAAAAGTTTTGTTGCTGCTGCGATCCTGTATCCAGGTATAGGAGAGGGTGTTCTGGATACTGAGGAGGTTAAAGACCTCGAGGCTTGCCCAGATGCTCTTGATGTTATTGAAGTAGCTGTGGGCCGGATGCTCACGACGCTCGCCATCGAGCAGGAGGGCAGAAAAGCCCATATCCACACGCTTGTAGTCTGGCAGGCGCAGGGTGTTCTGAAAGAGGTGGCCTGAAGGTGGGCCGACGGGCAGGCCGGTAGTGTATATCATATTGATATGGGCCTTGAAGTTCTTATTGCGGGGCAGGTAATCCTCGAAGTACATACCGAGCATAAAACGCTGATCGGATGGGAGGGGGAAGTAATTGTTGTAGCCGGCGATAGAGGGGCTGTCAGTGATCTTCTGTTCGGCCTTGAGGACACCTATACTAATGAAGGAAGTGGCATCCTTAACGAGATCGCCATAGAGGCGCACCTCGCCACCATAGATGTGGCCTATAGCGTCGTTTTTGCCGGTATAACGGATACGCACATTATCGTACTTATAGGGATCGAGGTTCCAGAGTTCTTTATAATAAGTTTCGGCAGTAACCTTGAACGGGCGCTTGTACATCTTGAAATTGTAATCCACACCGGCAACTGCCTGGAAGGACCGCTGTGCAAGCAGTTGAGTATTGAGCTTGCCTGAGAAATCGCGCATTTCGCGGTAGAAAGGAGGCTGGGCATAGTAGCCGCCCGATGCCTTGAGTACGAGGTCCTTCTTGCCGGCGGGCTTGTATGCAAGCTGTACACGGGGGCTGGCAATAAACTCACCATTGAGCTGGCTATAGTTGAACCGGACACCGATGGAAGCTGTGAGCCTGCCAAGGGAATCGAAACGAATATTGTCTTGTATAAAGCCGGTGAGGCGCATATAGTTGATAGAGGCAGCAGAGGAATAGAAATACGCAAGATTGAGCACGGCAGAATCGTAAGGCTGATTGAATGCGGAAGAGTCGCGGCGCTCCCACTCGTGGAGGTCGTCATAGATATTAGTAACGGTAGCATTGGTACCAAACTGAAGCTGGTGTTTACCGGCATCGTAGCCACCACGAACTCCTACATCGCCGACATTGACATTGAGGTAGTTGCGGGCGAAGGTCTGTATGCCGCCGGCGCCAAGGTATGTCTTGATCTGCCCGAAATTCTCCTTGCTCATATCTGTCTGGAGCTCGCCAAACAGGTACTGGCCATTGATGTCGTAAGTTTCGTATTCATTGGTCTGGAAACCGGAAGCAAGGAACTTGAGCCTGAGCCGTGAAGCCTCGGGGTGGTAACTGGCGGATATGCCTGCAAAGCGAGAGTCGAACTGATCGAACTCGCTGCCTTCATAAAATACATTGAGCTGGTAAGCCTGGTTAAGCACGCCAAAGCTGGAGGTCTGTGTCTCCGGGAAAAAGGTGAACCTGTTTCGGGCATAGTTGCCGATAGCTTCTATCTCCCAAGTGCTGTTGATACGATAGTTGAGCAGGGTCTGCACATCGGTAAATGAAGGATTGTAAATACCCTTGGTAGGTTGTGACTGCAGCAGGTATTGATTGGTCTTGTGACGGGCACCGATAAGGTAGGTGAACTTCTGGTCTTTAGAGATACCCTCGAGGTGCATATTGGCACCAAGGAGACTCATGGCGGCTGAGCCTGCAAAATGTGTGGGGCGCTTGTAAGCAACATCGAGCACACTGCTCATCTTGTCGCCATACTTTGCCTGGAAACCACCGACAGAGAAGTTGACATTGGACACGAGGTCGGAATTGACAAAGCTTAACCCTTCCTGCTGGCCGGCACGGACCAGGAACGGACGGTATATCTCGAAGTCATTGACATAGACAAGGTTCTCATCGAAATTACCACCACGAACACTGTACTGTGATGTCAATTCGTTATTGGAGCCAACCGCAAGCTTGATCAACCCCTCAACACCGCCAACGGTGCTCGGCATATAATCGACCTTGCGAAGATCGAGGAGGACACTGCCTGTCTCGGTACGCCTGTTGACAGCGGTAACGGTATGCGTGCCCAACTCATAAGGATTGCCTTTAAGCACCACATCCACAGTGCGGGTCTCGCCGGCAGTAAGCAGAAAGGTTCTGCGCTGTTTGAGGTAGCCCTGGAATAAGTATATGACGGTGGCGGTCTTGCCTGCGGGCACTTCGATCATGTAGTAGCCTTTGGCATTGGCATAGGTGCCTACGCCCGTGGACTCTAACGCTATAACTGCCTGGTCTATGGGATTGCCTTTTTCGTCGCGCACAAAGCCGGTAATAAATGCCTGCTGTGCGACCACAGAAAAGCATAATAATAACAGCACCACAGATAAAATAAACCGCTTTTGAAGCATACCAGGTATTAAACGCAATGAATGTAACTTTATTTTCCGACCTGCTTCAATCTTTTTATCATCTCCTTAGGATCGGGAGCAGCAAAAACAGTATTGCCGGCAACCAGCACATCGGCACCTGCGGCGATGATATCAGCAGCATTGTCCATAGTGACACCGCCGTCTATTTCTATAAGTGTATTGCTGCCGGCCTTAGTGATCAGTTCTTTTGCCTGGCGTATCTTGTTGTAAGTAAGTGGCAGTAACTTCTGTCCACCGAAACCGGGATTGATACTCATGATGAGTAACAGATCGATCTCGTGAATGATATCCTGCACCATAGAGACAGGGGTATGCGGATTGATAGACAAACCTGCCTTCATACCCAATGCACGGATGGATGTGAGTGTACGGTGCAGGTGGTAACCTGTTTCGTAATGGACGGTGAGGTAATCGGCACCGGCATTTTTAAAGTCCTGCAGGTAGCGCTCAGGGTCTTCGATCATCAGGTGCACATCGAAGGTCTTTGTAGCACGTTTTTTCATTTGTGCTATTATGGGCATACCATAACTGATATTGGGCACAAATTTGCCATCCATAACATCGAGGTGAAACCAGTCGGCCTCACTTTCATTGATCATATCTATTTCGGCTCCCAGTTTGAGGAAGTCGGCTGAGAGCATGGATGGCGCTATTATTGGCATATTTTGTAAGTTAAAAAGTCAAAATTAAAAATTCAAAAGTGGGTTTTATTCCCGCTTCAATTATTACCTGGTTGCTTTTACTTTAAGGCGTTTTAAAGCCTCTTTAGGGCTAGGGTAGCTGGTGTCGATAGATGCAGCAAGCCTGTAGTCGTCAATGGCTTTCTTGGTACTGTCCATCATCTCGCTGCACAGGCCCCTGTTGTAATAAATAGTGGGGTTACGTGGGTCGATCTTAGCGGCAAGATCGAACTGGCGATAGGCTTTCTCGAGCGAGTCCTGCTGGAGGAGTATGTAACCCATATTGAAATATGCATCGACATAATGACGATCGCGAAGGATACATTTTTTGTATTCCGCTTTTGCATTTACATAGTCATTGTTCTGCTGGTAAAATACGCCACGGGCAAAGACAGGGAATACATCGTTGCTATCCATTTTATAGGCATTGTCGAGATAGCGGAGGGCGATGGGGTCCTGTTTTGCACTGTAGAGTAAGCCCATCTGCAATATGGCAGGACGATACTCAGGAGCTACCTGTATCACGGTCTGAAAGCTGGAGATAGCCTTGGCAGTATCCCTTAGGTCTTTGTAGATCATGCCCTTGAGGAAGTAAGCCTCGGGGTCATAAGGGTTCTTGCGCAGCACTTTGTTTATTTCCGCAAATGATTTCTGATAGTCCTGGAGATAGAGGAACAGTTTGGCTATTTTGAGTCTGGCGTTTTTGTCCTCAGGATTTTTAGCAAGCGCCTTTTGTATCCATATCACCGAGCCTGCAAGGTCTTTATTCTCGAACAACAGATCGCCAATGGCACTGTAGTATTCTGCTTTGTTAGAATCGAGCGTGGAGGCTGTTTTGAAATCTCTAAGGGCGAGGCTGTCGTATTGCAGTTTGTGCAGTTTCTTTCCTCTTTCAAAAAAGAGGCCGGCATTTTCGGGCGTGTTTTTGATCTGTTCGGTAAGGCTCTTTACGCCGGGGTCGCTCTCATATACCGGGTCTGATATATCTGCTTCATTGGCTTTTTTATTGTTGCCACAAGCGGTGAGCATCATGAGCCCGATGAGCGCAAGGGCAAGTAAGAAAACCAATCTTTTAGTAGCCAGATAGCCACCGCTGAGGTGACCGGGGAGCTTTAGGTCCATTGTACAAACTTATTAAAAAACTTATAAGAAACCCTTAAAATAGTTACCGCTAAAAAGTTAAAAACCCCCGCAAACAATACGGAGGTCTTTAAACAAAATACTGTCATTTATTATCCCTGCAATGCAGCAGCACCACTTACGATCTCGGTAAGCTCAGTAGTGATGGCAGCCTGACGTGCACGGTTATAACTGATCTTCAATGATTTCAGCAGGTCGTTGGCATTTTCACTGGCCTTGTCCATCGCTGTCATACGCGCGCCATGCTCAGAAGCATTAGCATCCAGTACCGCTTTGTACACCTGTGTATTCAATATTTTTGGCATGAGCTCAAGGAGTAATGTTTCCATAGAAGGCTCAAACACGAAGTCGATACTTTTAGCACCTTTCTTCTGTTCTACCTTAGGTATAGGCAGGTAAGGTTCGGACACAAATATCTGTGTACCAGCATTTTTGAACTGGCTGTACACCAGTTCCACACGATCGTACTCTTTATTAAGGAACGCCTGCTGTGCATAAACTGCTGCCCTGCGTACATTGTCAAAAGCAAGGTCAGAGAAGATGTCCCAATAGGCATCAACCAGTTTGTAATTATTACGCTGGAAATACTCGTATCCTTTTTTGCCTATAGGCAGAATAGTCACATTGCCTTTGGCCTGTTGTGCGGCATATTTATCAGCTATTACCTGGCGGGCCATCTTGATAACATAGGCATTGTAACCACCACACAGACCACGATCGCTGGTGATAGGTATGATCAATACACGCTCAACAGGGCGCGCATCAGCGAGTGGCAGATTTGCATCAGAAGAAGAACTGCTGACGATATTACTAAGCATTTCCTGCAGCTTCTGTGAATAAGGGCGCATCTGTATAATAGCATCCTGTGCACGGCGTAATTTAGCAGCACTCACCATCTTCATAGCCTTAGTGATCTGCTGGGTAGAAGTTACCGACTTGATACGATTACGAACCTCTTTAAGTTGTCCCGACATATTAATTTTTACTAAAAATGATAAAACCGCGGCAAAATTACCACATTTAACGGTAACTAAAAAGCAGAAATTGAATAATAATGGAGGAAAAAGAGCCTGATATCTGCTACTATGAGACGCGGCTATATATTTTACAATTAGTTATTCTTTTAATTGTTTGAGCAGGATGGCTGCTTCGGCCCAAAGGCCCTGCTCTTTGTTGATGAATTCGGAGGTGGCGGCAGGTACTTCCTTATTTTCGGGGGTGAACCATTTTACGAGTTTATTCTTGCTGAGGTAAAAACGACTTTCTTCCATTACTGTCTTTTTATCATCATACCAGTTGCTGTCATTGTTAGCCAAGGCTACTTCTTCGGTATATTTTACAGACTTATTATAAATAAATTTCTGTTTGAGCACCAGGATAAGCATACCATCATCAAAATAATATTCTGAAAAGCTGCGGAAAGTATCTGTATAGTTCTCGGCAATTATCTTTTTTACCTCTTCGTCCCGGAAATAACCGGTGATATAGCCTTTGCCGAGCGATGTAAGGTCATCGACCCTTTTTTGCTCATAGTCTTTCAGCTTTTGATTTATTTCCTCATGCTTTTTATTGGCAGAAGCAACGACCTCTTCATTAGTTTTCTTGCAGGAAGAAAAACAGATAACGGACAGTAGCAGGATCAGCAGCTTTTTCATAACAAGGAAATGTGGGACAAAATTAGTGTTTTGGGCGAAAGGAAGCTAAAAGCGCAGATGTTTGACCGTAAGGCCATCGTTGAGCAATTGCTTGAGCGAATCAATGCCGATTTGCAAGTGTACATCTGCGTATTTTTTGGTCACTTCATTATCGCCGGAGGCAGTCTTAACCCCTTCGGGCACCATAGGCTGGTCGGAAACGAGCAATAAAGCACCGGTAGGTATCTTATTGTAAAAGCCTGTAGTAAAGATGGTGGCGGTCTCCATATCAATGGCCATAGCCCTTACCTTCCTGAGGTATTCCTTGAATTCCTCATCGTGCTCCCACACACGGCGGTTAGTGGTATATACGGTTCCGGTCCAGTAATCGAGGCCATAGTCGCGAATGGTGGTGGAAATGGCTTTCTGTAAGGCAAATGAGGGGAGTGCAGGAACTTCAGGAGGAAAGTAGTCATTACTGGTACCGTCGCCACGTATGGCGGCAATAGGCAGAATGAGATCCCCAACATTATTTATCTTTTTTAGCCCGCCGCATTTGCCCAGGAACAGGACGGCCTTGGGTGAAATAGCAGAGAGCAAGTCCATCATGGTAGCGGCGCCGGGGCTACCCATGCCAAAGTTGATAATGGTTATGTCTTCAGCGGTAGCACATTGCCAGGGTTTGTCGAGACCGGTGATGGGGACATTGTGCTGCTGAGCAAAAAGTGTGATGTAGTTGCTGAAATTGCAAAGGAGAATATAGTGCCCGAAATCAGCGAGATTCTGACCTGTGTACCTGGGTAACCAGTTCTCCACTATTTCCTGCTTTGTTTTCATAGTTTAAAGTTAAAGCGTTTTCGGTATCAAAAATATACCTGAAGCAAAGAATTAATCATGTGAAAGTTGATAATTTTGAGCAAAATGATCGAGATAGATTTTTCCGGAATTGAGCTGAAGCTGAAAAAAGAGGCCGGTAAAACCTATGTTTTTGACCCGGTGCGCAAAAAATGGCTTGTGCTGACCCCTGAGGAGCATGTGAGGCAGTATGCGATCCAATATCTTACCGAGCGCCTAAAGTATCCCGCAGCTCTTCTGTCGGTGGAGAAAACAATAAAAGTAGGGGAGCTGAATAAGCGGTTTGACATAGTGGTGTATAACCGGGAACACAAACCGTGGATGTTGGTAGAATGTAAAGCGCCGGATGTGGCAATAACGGAAGCCGCTTTGAGGCAACTACTGAGTTACCAGGGAACTATGCAATGTAACTACTGGCTGCTGACCAACGGGCACCAGAATTATTGTGCCGATGCGTGTGATACCACAAATATAAAATGGCTCACCTCACTTCCTGCTTATCAGTTCTGAGTACTTGTTGCTATTCATGATCTGCAGTGCTTTATTGACCACATTATCATCTTTGAAGCTGATGGCATAATAGCCATTGTCGTGAAACAGATAACGAGCCATCTGTGCTTTGATCTGCAGCTTAAAGAAACTGTCATTGACCGGCCTGGCGAGTTCTTTCATGGTGCCTTTGCGGGCATCGGGCGACAATAAAGCAAAGTAATTATTGGTGACAACAGCAGGATCGAACGAAGCACTAAATTCTTTTATGGTTTTGAATTTCAGGGATTTCCTGTTCCTGATAAAGTAATCCCAAATAGCAGATTTCAATTCCTGGCTGAAGATGACATTCATTAAAGAGGGGGACAGTCGGGATGTATCGTAAGGTACATATACATCGGGAGTTATACCGCCGCCGCCGTATACGATCCTGTGCCCGGCAGTATAAAAAGGTACAGTGTCGGCAGCAGATGCGCTGTCTTTTCCAATAAGTTCGCCTGACTCAAACCTTTTTTCGTAATCTTCGAGATAGGCGTCCCTGCCCTTATCGAAGGAGCGCTGAATGGAACGGCCTGAGGGAGTATAATATTTAGCAATGGTAAGGCGTAATGCCGCACCATCGGTCATTTCGTATTGCTGCTGAACCAGGCCCTTGCCATATGTGCGCCGGCCTATGATGACCCCACGGTCCCAGTCCTGAACAGCGCCGGCCAATATCTCGCTGGCGGAAGCGGAACTTTCATCGACGAGTATGGCGAGTTTGCCTTGTTCGAAAAGACTGCTTTCGCCGGCTTTATATTCCTTTTTAGGTGCATGAACACCCTTTGTATAAACAATAAGTTTGTCCTTATCGAGCAGGTCGTCGGCAATTGACGTAGCCGCATCGAGATAGCCACCGGGGTTGTCCCTGAGGTCGATGATGAGCCGTGTGGCGCCCTGGTCGATAAGCTTACGCAAGGCAGCATTAAATTCTTTGTAGGTAGTGGCACTAAACCTGTTGATCTTGATGAGGCCGGTGGTATTGTCGACCATGATGCTGGCTTCCACGCTATAGGTGGGGATTATATCGCGGGTGATGGGGAATTGTTTTATTGCATCGGTCAGCGGATTTTTAAGTGTTACGTCCACGTTGCTGCTCTGCTTCCCTTTAAGCATCTTGATGATGCGCGCAGATGTGATATTGATACCTGCTACCAGGCTATCACCCACTTTGAGCAGCTGATCGCCTACTTCGACACCGGCCTTGCTGGCAGGGCCATTTTCCACAACGGAGGTAACTTCGATAGTGTCCCGAACAATAGAAAATTCACCGCCAATGCCGGAGAATCCACCATCAAGGTCTTCGTTAATGTCTTCAAGTTCTTCTGCGGGGATATAAACCGTATGAGGGTCGAGTGACTGCAAAATGCCTGATACAGCATCCTTGTAGAGTATGCCGTTATCTATAGTATCTACGTACTTATCGCGGATGAGGGAGATAATATCATCAAGACGGTTATCACGCTTACGCAACGAATCGCGTAAGTTGAAACCCAACACCATACCGAATATTAATACGAGTGAAAATAAAAGCGGCAATATAACCTTCAATCTATCCCTCCTGTGTTCCCCCATTTTGTAGAAAAGTGCGGACAAAGGTAGTGGAATAGTTGCATTGGCAAAAAGTTAAATAATTAAACATTTTATGCCAAGTGAGCCGCTGGTATCCGGATTCATCAATAATCCAAAGCGAGGCGGAAACCTATGTTCCACTGGCGGACATCAGGGCCGAGCCTGCCGCGGTCAACAGAGCGACAATCATTGTCTCCATCGTAGAAAGAACCACCTCTAACCACACGTAGTGATCCGCTTACAGGCCCCTTTGGATTGATCTCATCAATGGTTTTGCTGTAATAGTC
The DNA here is from genome assembly GCA_964478855.1 of uncultured Flavipsychrobacter sp. Taxonomy (GTDB): domain Bacteria; phylum Bacteroidota; class Bacteroidia; order Chitinophagales; family Chitinophagaceae; genus Nemorincola. The sequence goes on along the minus strand of CAYZKL010000038.1, from coordinate 20,084 downwards.
CTCGCCATACCAGTCATTGCACCATTCCGCCACATTGCCTGACATATCATACAGTCCGATCTCGTTTGGCTCTTTCTTGCATACCGGGTGGGTAGTACCATTCGGATGTCCGAACCAGGCTACCTCGCTCAGTTTATTGCTACCTGCATACTTATATTCCTTAGAGTACTTGCCACCACGGGCTGCAAATTCCCACTCAGTCTCGGTAGGGAGGCGGTATTTTTTGCCTGTTTTTTCGTTCAGTTTTTTAATGAACCCTTGTATGTCATCCCAACTAACCTTAACTACCGGGCAATTGTCGCAAAATTTATTGCCATAATCCACGCCATTGTATGCAGGGGGGTAAATACCCATGATATGGCGCCATTGTATGTTAGTTACTTCGTTCTTCTGGATATAGCAGCTGTTGACACCGACCCTGTGCAACGGTTTTTCATTGTCAAACTCGGGTTTTAAAAAATGAGGATCATCGCAACCCATGAAAAAAGTGCCGCCTTTCACAAAAACCATCTGGGCATTGATATCATTCTGACAAAATCCTTGCAGGCCAGCGACCATAGCAGCCAACAGTAATATTGCTTTTTTCATAGTATCATTTTTTAATTGAGTAAGTGCGAATGTACAAATTTATACAGGAAATAGATTTTTTGAACGCGGATAATGCGGCTACTTAAAGGAGATCGTGAATTGTTAAGAAAATAAAAATTTTATTGCAGGCAAGAATGTGCATTGAACTATGTATCAGGACATTAGCTGAAAAATGGGTGAGAATATATCATAAAATTGCCAATAACAGTATGTAAGTACACAGGAAACGTACTATTTTGAACAAACTATAAGCCGCTGAAATTGCCTATTAGAGCATTTTCAAAAAGTATTTCTTCACCCTCAAATGTATTAATCATGAAAATAGGATTGATAGGATTCGGGAAGACGGGAAAGGCAGTAGCATCTGTCATACTCCAGAATAAGCAGTTTTGCCTCGAGTGGGTATTGAGAAAAAGCACTTTGTTAGATCACAGGTCGGTGCCGGAGTTTTTAGGATTTGAATCGGATGAACCAGGGCTTATTTATTCGCTTGCGACGACAGGCGTTGAGGAGCTGCTGGATAAACACCCGGTAGATATCATCATAGATTTTTCGGCAAGTGCGGGTATATATAGCTATGGGGCGATAGCTGCAAGCAGGAAAATAAAGATCATATCTGCGATATCCCATTACAAAGAGGATGACGTAGCGTTTCTGAGAGAACTGGCATTAAAAACGACCGTATTCTGGTCGCCGAATATAACATTAGGTGTTAACTACCTCATGTTTGCAGCTAAATTCCTCAAAAAAATAGCTCCCTGGGCAGATATTGAAATTGTGGAAGAACATTTTAAACAAAAGGAAGGCCTATCAGGTACCGCAATAAAAATAGCTGATGCATTAGAAATGGAACGTAGCAGTATTAATTCGATAAGGGCCGGGGGGATAGTAGGCAAGCATGAAGTGATCTTCGGGTTTCCGTACCAAACAGTAAGGCTTGTACATGAATCCATTTCAAGGGAGGCATTTGGTAATGGGGTGATCTTTGTGGCAGAGAATATGCTGAACAAGCAAAAAGGGCTTTTAAATTTTGAAGATATCCTGTTGCCTTACTTTGATACCAGCGCAGCATAGTTTTATTAATTTAGTTGAATTAAAAATCGATAAAAAATAGAGCAGTGATAATGGTAGAAACGGAGCGATTAATATTAAGGGAACTGCTGCCTACGGATGCTGAAGGGATGTTTGAACTTGATTCGGACAAGGAAGTGCATAAATACCTGGGTAATAACCCTATTCAAACAATAGAACAGGCGAGTGACGTGATAGCTGTGGTACGTAAACAATATGAAGAAAACG
>CAYZKL010000038.1:10634-18187 GCA_964478855.1 uncultured Flavipsychrobacter sp. | reverse complement strand
GCATCAGGCTATTTCGTAGGGTGGAGTGGCCTGAAGTACATAAGGGAATATGAAAACAACCAGATCAATTTTTATGACGTTGGTTACCGTCTTATTCCTAAATACTGGGGTAAGGGTTATGCGACTGAATCAGCAAAAGCTGCAATCGCATTCGGGTTCACTAATTTTCAAATGAAGGAGATCATTGGGTCTGCTAATGTTGAGAACGTGCGATCGAGAAGGGCGCTGGAAAAATGCGGATTGAAGTATGTGGAGCAATTTATGTGGAAAGACATTCTGTGCGATTGGTTGAAAATAACGAGGGAGGAATGGGAGCAAACAAACAGAATGTGATGCTTACTACGCCTGCTATTTTTTAAGTTAATTCAACCTATTACTGTTCTCATTCACTTCTCGATTTTTAAAGCGGGCTTCTTTGATGGCACCGAATGAATATTTCAGGTTAATAGAAAACTCCTTCTGATTTTCCAGATAAGTAGTTGATGAGTAGATGCCATTTATCTGGTACGATTCAACATAATTGAGGCTGCGGAAGATGTCGAATGCATTGACTGTGCATGTGAATTTTTTTAAGAAGACTTTTGATAGAGAAAGATCCACGGCAAATTGCTGCTGGCGCTCAAAGATGCCAATCTGTTGCTTAGTGTTTATCCATCCCGTAAGAGTGAAGGTAAATCTCTGTGGTAATTTGAATTGGTTATTGGAATAGAGGTAGTAGATAGGTTTTATCGCGTTTTGCTTAGCCCTGTTGTCTTTTATCTGCTGCACCTGGGCAAATAGTACATTGTTGCCCACATACCATTTGTAGGAAACAGGCACAGTTAGTGACAGGGTAGCACCAAGCATTTTTTCCAGGTTTGTATTTATCATGGTTACCTTGTTTAGTGCGGTATCGTCCTGTGTCACATACCAGGAAGGATTGGCGGTTTGGTATGCAGTAGCCTCAAGTGTATAATCACGGAACTGGTAATTCACAGAAACCTCATCGGTAATATTTGGCATTATATTGATGTTATTGGCACGCTCAAGGAAAGGTGTGATGTAGTTGCTGACCTGATTGGCATTTGAATAACTGGGCCTGCTAATATTTCGAGCGTAGTTGACATTGATCTGCTTTTGCGTATCGATCTGATAAGAGAATTTAGCCCGTGGGAATAAATAGAGAAATTTCCGGTCTACCAGTAATTTACTGCTGTCGTTTAACCGGCCTGTAATAATTGTGTTCTCCAGCCGAAGACCAGCCAGCCAGTCGATCTTCTTCTCCCTGCCCGAAAATTGTGTGTACAGCGCCTGGTTGTTCTCGTTATACTTATACCGTGAGGAAAACCCATTTGCAGGTACATAGTCGATAGAAAATACGGAGTTTGATAGAGATGTGTTGATGTTGCCACCAGTCTCCCAATTGATATTATTGCTAAGGGTTTTCCGAAAGTCTATTCTTGCCACACCGACATCTACCAGGAAATTCTGGAGGCGACGTTCGCTTTCCAGTAACGAAGTATTGTTGAAATTATTCATGATGGAGGCTATTTTATTTATACTGTATTGTGAATACTGGAAACCAGTAAACAATTCGCCTTTTATTTTCTTTAAACTTTTCTGATAGTTGAGGCTTGCATTTCCGAAAGGACGACTGACGAAATCTTTGATCTTTGTCATGGCAGTGGTCTCGACATTGTTTTGAATAATGTAACTGTTTGTATTAACTACTGCTGTTTCAGTTTGTATCCTGCCATTGGCATTTACAGAGAAATAATCAGTTTCATTCAGCTGCATATACATACCACCGCCAAAAAGGTATTGATGCCGGGGACCAATTGAGGTGCCATTGAAACGCCCGTCGTAGTTATTGGCCGTGGAGCTCAGTATACCGTCAAGCCCTTCAAACCGGGTTGCGAAATTGTGTTGTACGTTTGCTTTCCATTCGATCTTTCCTGATTTAATACTTCCATTTATTGCAGACCTGTTTTCGAAGTATCTTTTCTTTGCAGCAGTTTCGGCCAGGTCTATCCGTGATCCTTCTTTGCTGCTCTTCCTGCGGGTAACCAATATTACCGCACGGCCATCAGCTTCATATTTAGCAGATGGATGATTGATGATCTCTATCGTTTTTATATCATTTACAGACAATGCATTCAGTTCATTGAGCGTTATGCGTTGATTGTCGAGGTATATCAAGGGTTCTCCTTTGCCCACGATGCTGACATTTTCCCTGTCTCCGCTAACCTGTACCGTTGGCAGCCTGGCCAGTATCTCTATTGCTTCGGGCATTGTGGCAAGCGTAGTGTTCTCTACCGTTGCCACTATATTTCCGTTTTTATAGCTGAACATATTTTTGTACCCAGTCACTTGTACCTCTTTCAACCCGGTCATTTTACGTTCCATTTCGATCGTTAGTGGTCGATCGGTCGCAAGCGTTATATTAGTAAAGTGGTCCACGCAACCCGCGCATGCCACTTTGATCAGATATTTACCCTGTGCAATCTGTTTAAAGTCGAAGGTGCCGTTTGAGACCGGCGCTAAAGCAACAAAGCCGGAATCGGGTAACCGGTAGAGTGATGCAATGCCGTCATCTACGGCTTTTTTTGCCTCATTAGTTACGATGCCATGAATAGATACGGAGGTCTGCGCATGCGATGTGCCTGCAGAAGCGAGTATAAGTATTAGGATCAGTATAAAGATTCTTTGTTGAAACATGCACGATGATTTGTGCTGTAAAAGTAACAGCTACAACACCGGACGTATATTAATTGCAGTTAATTAATGTTAAGAGGGCGTAAAAAAAGCAAAACCTGCATTGATGCAGGTTTTGCTTTCGTAAGTGCGACGGAGTTGTCAAAGTTCGAGCCAATTTATTGAATACATGAATACAATTCGAAGAATAAAAATAGCATAGCCCAAAACGAATATTCTAAAGCACCATTTACATTTTCACATTTAGCCGGCCGATTCTGATTATGCAAACAAATTCAACTGGGCTTATTAGCATCGCCAGGAAAAACATGATTACTGTTGCTCTACCTCAGGTTGCTTAATAGTATTGAAGGACCGTATTTTTTTTACCGTATTTATGAAGTCTGCTAAGAGCAGCCCACAAAGGATTGGCAATACAATAAAACTCAGCCAGTTGTAATGGTTCGCCCCCTGAAAATCCATGTGTATCATGTGCATACACGCCCTTGTCATTCCGCAGCCGGGACAATGATAACCCGACAACAAGGTAAACAGGCAGATGTCAGGTCCGTGATCAAAAAAATTGATAGGGAGTCCTAATAATACTAAAGGAAACATAGCTAAAGCAAATGCTTTAGCTATGTAGAAATTTTTAGGATATTTTCTTCTATTACGATTAGAACGTCTTAGCATAAGAACCACCCTTAGGGCCAAGATCACCTGTTAAAATACGGATAAAATCAATCAGTGACCAGATTCCACAGCCACCTAAAGTTAAGAGCTGAACAACCCCCTGCCATGTATATCCAAGATAAAACCGGTGGATACCAATGCTGCCCAGAAAAGCGCACAAAATTGCTGCAACTATCTGGCTTTTGCCATACCTATCGGGCATATCCTTGTGCTGCTGCACTGATTTATTAGCCTGGCGCATTACCACTTCCGTCACCGGATTACTTTCATTACTCGCCGCTACAGTGGTAGCGTTTGAGGTTACAACAGGGAAGGCAGCGTAGCTGATCGTCATTCCGGAGGTCATAAGCACTAATAGTGCAAATAGAATTGATAAGTTCTTTCTCATTTAGTATTAGTTTTGCACAAGTTTATAAAAAAAACTCATAGAAACAATGCTTAAGTATATTTTATTAATAATCATTCCATGTTCCATCCATATTAGACTAACAGCACAAGTTTCCAACATTGTTTTTATAGGTACTGTCTCAGTAAAAAATAGTGAAACCTATTCTTACAAATTACAGGTTTCCGACTCCAATTCGATTTTAAACGGATATTCTGTAACAGATCTGAGAGGCCCTAATGAAACCAAAACTGCCATTACAGGAAGTTTGGATATTGACAACAAACTATTGAATATAAGGGAGACAAAAATCATCTACACCAAGTCGGCAGTATCTCCTGCCGACTTCTGTTTCATCAATAGCAAACTAAAAATCAGCAAGATACAGGGAATGACAATGCTTAGAGGTTCGTTTAAGGGGTATAAACCTGATGGAAAAACAAAATGTGCAGAAGGCAGGCTTACACTTGCAAGCTCGCAGGATGTGCTCGACAAATTATTGAAAATAGCTTCAGAAGATTCCATCCCGCGCATTTCAAAAGATTCGGTAAAAACTATACCGGCACCAATACGGATAGTTCATGAAAAAGAAATACCAACGTCAGAAATCAAAAAAGTGCTGCCCGGTGAAATTCTTGAACTACTCTGTCCTTCCAAAGAAATAAACGTGGAAATATGGGATGCAAAAACCATTGATGGCGATAAAATAAAGCTGACACAGGATAATGTTACGCTGCTTGATGATTTTGTTTTATCGGGCATGCATAAAAATATTGCTATCAATATGGCAGGTAAAGATCACGTTATCCTTCAAATGACTGCGCTTTATGAGGGCAGTGAGCGCCTTAATACAGCAAGATTAAAAATAACATCAGGGACACGCAACTATTATGTAGATGCTACCACTACCATAGGTATGAATGTGACCGTTATACTAAAAAAAGAATAATGGTTTACTAATGCATAAAAAGAGGCTGCCCCAGGATCACTGAAACAGCCTCTTACAAGTGCGGCAAAGGAGATTCGAACTCCCATGCCCGTTAAAGGCGCTACCACCTCAAAGTAGTGCGTCTACCAGTTTCGCCATCGCCGCATTTTTGTTGCGTATGTGTTGACTTGCAAAGCAAGAAAACACATACGTGTTTGAGGGAGCGCAAAGATAAAAGAAAAAACTTTAAATGAGGAAGTGATTTTATTACCGACGTAATATGATACGGAAGGTGGTGCCTTTGCCCACTTCAGACTGTTTTACATAGATAGAGCCATGATGGTATTTCTCGATAATACGACGGGATAAGGACAGGCCAAGTCCCCAACCACGCTTTTTGGTGGTAAAACCTGGGGTGAATACGCTTTTTACCTGGTGCGCAGGGATCCCCTTGCCGCTATCATGCACATCGACCCAAACCTGCTGGGGGGTGTTGGTGACGGTAATTTCGATAGTGCCATTGCCTGCCATTGCGTCCAGGGCATTACGGATGAGGTTTTCCATAACCCAGTCGAACAGCGGGCCGCTGATATTGACAGGGACTTCGGTGTCTTTATGATGTAAGGATATCGCCACCTTTTTCGGTGCCCTTTTCTGCATATACTCTACAATGTTCTGCAGACGGATGAGCAGGTTCTCTTCTTCAAGCTGAGGGGTGCTGCCTACCTTGCTGAAACGGTCTGCGACAAGTTTGAGCCTGTCCAGGTCTTTTTGCATCTCTATGACCGCCTCGTTGTTTTCCTCTTTATCGCGGAGGAGCTCCAGCCAAGCCTCGATAGAGCTGAGCGGCGTACCGAGTTGGTGTGCGGTTTCTTTGGAAAGCCCTACCCAAACCTGGTTTTGCAGGGAGCGATGTGCCGAAGTAAGCGCAAGTAATACCACTATAAGAAATAAGAAGATAATGGCTAGCTGAACATATGGAAAATATCGCAGTTGGGTGAGTAGATAAGACTCGCCATAGTACACATAATCTTTGCCGGTGCCGTAGTCTGCTATAATAGGGGTAGGGTGTATTTTTTTAAAGCCAGCAAGCTTGTCCGGTATCGCCCGCAGCCTGTTGAGCGAGCGGGTAGTGTCAATATTTTTAAAATCTTTTATGTTTCCATTTTCATCGGTTATGATGAGGGGTATTGATGTATTCTGCTCTATGATATTACTTGCAAAGGCAGTCTCCTGGTTGTTTGTAGATGTGACGAGGGTTTTGAGGGCGGCACCCAACTGCTCTACCTTTTTGCGTTCTTCTGTTGCCAGTTTGCGGGCCAGTTCGTTGGTATAATAAAGCGAGGCCCCTACGATGAGCAAGGCAATAATGGCAAGATATGTTTTCCAGTTCAGGTATTGTCGCATAAGAAACCTCCTGCCGATAACGAAAGGAATGGTAAAAATATTATGATTTTGAAGGAATTACTATTATTTTTGCCAAGGAAATTTAACACTACATGAATACCGACCATAATAATTACGGCAACGAGATCGATAATCCCGCAGATATAGAACTGAATAAGCCTTCTAAATCGCGCTTTTTGTTCTTATTAGGTTTTTTTGGCTTTTTCATATTCGCATGGGCCGGCTGTTACAATCTGCATGAGCATAAGTACCAGAAAAGCGACGATGTAGCGATACCAGACAATACGCTATACGATCCAAAGTATAAATAATCTGCCGCATCTATAACCTATATGATCGTATGCCAACAGGATACAGCCGTTGTGATATTGAGCTACAATGGCACAAAATGGCATGAATTATTTTTGCCCAAGATCGTAGAGGAAGCGCATACGGGTTATGATGTAATAGTAGTAGATAACGCATCGACCGATGAGACGCTGCAGTATGTGCAGACCAATTTTCCTACAATAAAGACGCTGCAAATAGGGGTAAACCATGGGTTTGCCAATGGCTATTATGAGGCGCTGAACCAGATACAGGCGAAATATTACATTTTACTGAGTGCAGACTTTGAAGTAACGGAAGGATGGTTTCCCCCGCTGCATGAGGCTATGGAAAAAGATGAGCAACTGGCTGCCTGCCAGCCTAAGATACGCTACTGGCGTGACCGCGAATGCTTTGAGTATGCCGGTGCGGGTGGCGGATTCATGGATAATTTCGGCTACCTTTTTTGCCGCGGACGTATATTTTTCGATATAGAAAAAGACCTGGGGCAGTATAATGATAATATAGAGGTATTCTGGGCATCGGGCGGGTGCTTTATGGTTCGCTCGGCACTGTATCACCAGGTGGGCGGGCTTGATAATTCGCTATACGCCCATATGGAAGAGGTAGACCTATGCTGGCGGTTGAAGAACGCAGGGTATAAGATAGGCTATATAGCAGCCTCACTGGTATATCACGTAGGTGGTAGTGTGATCAGCTATGGCAGCCCGCAGAAGCTATATTATAACTTCCGAAACAACCTGGTACTACTGATAAAGAATGAACGGACGAGTAAGCTGTTGTGGCTTTTTCCGCTAAGGATGGTGCTGGATGGAGTCGCAGGACTAAGGCTATTGCTGACTGGTAATGTACGGCAAACCTATACCATCATTAAAGCGCATTTTCATTTTTACAGAGATCTGGATAAATGGCTCGATCAGCGTAAGAAAAATAAAGCGATGATCGTGAAGCGAAATGAGGAAGGGATATACCCACGGAGTATTGTGTGGGATTATTTTTTGCTGCGTAAAAAGAAATTTGCGCAATTGAAGTGGAGTCCCAAGCCACTTAAATAATTTTTCAGCCTGCCTGCTTTTAAATTTCACCATATATGGCAATGCTTTTTTAACTTTACGTAAACTACTTACTGTGCGTAAACTG
>CAYZKL010000038.1:9174-10624 GCA_964478855.1 uncultured Flavipsychrobacter sp. | reverse complement strand
GTTGTTGTCCTGTTTTCTGTAACTGCTGCTTTTGCACAACAAAGCGGCGTAAAACGATATACTGCACCACTGGCCGGAACTGCCGAACTGCGAAGTGTAGATGATAAATACAACGCACAGGTATTTAGCCTGGAAGCTCCGGAGCAGGATGCGGAAAGTGAAAAAAAGAAACTGGAGGAAATAAAAGCACTGGTAAGAGCGAAGTATCCCTACAAGTCAACTGCGGTGCAACATAAAACCACATCTACGGTAGCACCGCCGGTAGTATCGATCAGTTTTGTAGCAGACTCAGGATCGGGCATACCACCTGATAACCATGCCGCAGTAAGCAAAGGAAATAAAGCAGTGTCTGTGATGAACTCGAGTATAGCAGTACATGATGCTACAACCGGAGCCTACATTACCAAGAAAGGTTTAAAGCCCTTTTCAGTATCAGTAGGTTTGAACAATGCATTCAATGATTTTCGCTATGACCCCAAGATCGTTTATGACCCGATAGAAGATAAGTTCATCTGTGTAATGCTAAATGGTACTGTGCAATACAATTATATCGTTATCGGTTTTTCGCAAACTAACGATCCATCGGGCACTTGGAATTTTTATAAGTTCTATGGCAACTACGAAGGCGATACGACATGGTTTGACTATCCGCAGATATCTATAACTCAAAATGAATTTTTCCTGACCGGGAATAAAATCATGTTTGACAGCAGCTGGCAGGCGGGTTTCAGAAAAACTGTGATCTACCAGATACGTAAAGCTGACGGTTATACCGGTGCGGCCAGTATCACCTACCGGATATGGGACAGCATACAGTATAATAACAAATACCTGAGGTGCCTGTATCCATTGAATCCGGCAGATGTAATACCCGGACCAGCACAATATTTTTTATCGAATCGTAATTTTGATGTTACCAATGATTCCGTGTTCCTTGTGAAAATACCGGATATTATAGGTGCTACTGACTCTACGCTGACAGTTACGCCAATAGTATCTTCGCTACCATACGGTGTGCCTCCAAACGGCAGGCAACCGGATACCTCTGCTACACTAGCTACCAATGACGGGCGTGTGCTGGGTGGATTTATAAAAGGCAGCGAGCTGCAGTTTGTAAGTACCAGTATCAACCCGGCAAACGGAGCTGCTGCTATATACCTGGGTACTATCAGCAACTTCAACACGAGTCCTACACTGCAGGGTAGAATATTCAGTATAGATACATTGGATCTTGCCTATCCGAATATTTCCTATACTGGCAATATAGGAGGTTTGAACCAGTCTATAATATCCTTCAACTATAGCGGGCCAAATACTTATCCAGGATTTGGTGCAATACTTAATGATGGAGCAGCATTCTCTGATATGGTGAATATAAAGAGCGGGGATACTTCAATAAAATTACTGACCGGTAAGGAGCAGAGATGGGGTGACTATAGCGGCTCTCAGC
>CAYZKL010000038.1:0-9164 GCA_964478855.1 uncultured Flavipsychrobacter sp. | reverse complement strand
AAAAAGGCCACGGAACTATGGTAATTATATGGCAAGGCTTGTATCTCCGTACAGGGAAGCAGTAACTGGGCCTGTGACCCAGACTGAGCAGCCGAAAGTATTTCCAAACCCGACCTTTGAATTTGTACAGTTTGAATTTGTCGTTGCCAAAGACCAGGTTTTCAGTTTCGCGGTATATGATATACAGGGAAAACAAGTAGATAAAGTACTGGACCAGTATTGCCACGATGGTAAGAATATAATCAGGTTCAATGCAGCACCATTGGCACCGGGAACCTACCTGTTAAGAGCTACAGGAGACAAAGGTGAACAAATACCAGTTACCACATTCATCAGGAAGTAGGAGAAGTACGGGGTGTATAATCCCTATCTTTGTAGTACGGTTATATGCAGCTACTATTCAATCTTTCTCTTGCTTTTCGGGCCATCCGCACTAATAAGCTGCGATCGGCGCTGACCATAGCCATAATAGGGTTAGGTATAATGGCGCTTGTAGGTATCCTTACATCCATTGAAGTGCTGAAAGCCAGCGTTTATTCGAACTTCAGCAGCATGGGCGTAAATTCATTCCAGATAACCAGTGATGTAGTTAAGAAAAAGAAAAGAGGTGCGGGAATAAACATTAGTATAACGGATGGGAAAAGTATCACTTACGAAGAGGCCAAGGCTTTCAGGGAGCGTTTTCGCTTTCCTGCAACAGTAGGGATATCCATGAGCGGCACCGGTATTGCGACAGTGCGCTTCCGGTCTGAAAAGACCAATCCGAATGTACGAGTAACCGGTATCGATGAGTTTTATACCACAGTATCTGATACTAAATTTGATTACGGGCGTAATTTTTCCACATCGGAGATACAGTCGGGCAGTTATAGTTGCATAATAGGTAGCGGGGTAGCCAAGAAGCTCTTTAAGCGAAACCCGGGAGCGGCGATAAACCAGGTAATATCAGTAGGTTCTATAAAGTGCAGGGTTGTGGGGGTAATGGAATCGAAGGGAGGCAGCATGATCATGGATGCTGATAATTCAGTGCTGATACCACTGAATACTGCAAGGGGCGTGTACGGCGGAGAAAAATCGTACCTGCTGAGTGTGAAAGTGAATACACTACAACAAAAGGCGATAGCCGCTGAGGAGGCGGAAGGTTTGTTCAGAGTAATACGCAGACTGCCACTCGGCACGCAGAATGACTTTACTATAGCCCAGAACAATGAGTTGCTGACCACTGTGCTTAATAACATCAATTATATCGGGTTGGCAGCCATATTCATAGGTATTATTACCCTATTGGGCTCGGTAATAGGGCTGATGAATATAATGCTGGTATCGGTTGCGGAACGAACTAGAGAGATAGGCATCAGCAAGGCACTAGGTGCCAGGCCGTCGGTTATCAAACAACAATTTCTTACAGAATCTGTGATGATCAGCCTGATGGGTGGCATAGCAGGAGTGATACTGGGTATGCTTACAGGTAACATTGTAGGTGTATTTTTTAAAATAGGATTTGTTTTCCCGTGGCTATGGATTACTGTCGGTGTGAGCCTATGTGCATTTGTAGGGGTAATATCGGGTATATACCCTGCTATAAAGGCTTCCAAGCTGGATCCGATAGTTGCATTGAGGTATGAATAACGTTATCAAATCATTTACCCTAATCGTTATGCCTATGTTAATGAATAATTTTGTTATTTTTGCTGCAATCAGCATGGAATGAAGCAAAACATTAAGCCATCATTTTATTTTATATTACTTTTCTTAATTCTTAGTTTGCCTGTTTATAAGGCAGATGCACAGATAAGAAAGGGAGATGCTGGTGGGAATGGGTCAATATACTTTAGTGCAGGGTACGGATTGAACTGGTTCTTAAATAAGCCAGACATTTATATTAAACAGCCGTCTTTAGGCAGTGAATATCATTTACTCCCGGTAAAGTCGGATAGCAAAGGTAGCGGCAAGTCGATATTTCCTGCTCAGTTACGATACAGACTCGGTTATTATTTCAATTATGATCAAACCTATGGTGTAGAGGTTAGTTACGATCCTGTAGTGTATCATATCACCAATAATTCGGACGTACTGCAGAAGGGAACCATTAATAATGCACCGGTAGATGCGGTAATGACATTTGCATCTGACAGCGGCTATTACTATTGCATGAGTGGTGCTAACCTGCTGATGCTGAACTTTGTAAGGCGGTATGGCGTGTATCGTAACAGCTCTAACAATGTTCGTGTAGATATACTGGCAAAGTTTGGTGGAGGCCCTGTAATGCCGGGAACAGTTAGTAACCTTGATAGTAATGGATTTTCGGATCGGCAGTTCCAGATACGCGGATGGAATGCAGGGATAGAGGTAGGGCCGAGGATAACATTGTTCCGTTACGGTTACCTGGAATTTACAGCAAAGTATAACTATGCATCTTACAACAATATAAAAGTACACCAGGGTACTGCGAGTCAGACTTTAAGTACGCTACAAGTGCTGGGTTCATTAGGGTTCACTTTACCAACATCAAGGTTCAATCCATTATTTCATCATGAACGCAAACTGCTGACGATCATCCCTATCTTCATGCAGAAGCGTGATACATCCTACCATCCGGAAGATGAACTGCCGGATAGCCTTGCTTACGGACAGGATATACCTGAATTTAGGAACGTACTGGAAAAAGAACGGAAGTGGATAGAAAAAAACACACCGAAGCCTCCTGTTGATTCGGTGACATTTACCACAACTACCGATAGCCTGGGCAACACTATAATAACCGACAGTCAGGGAAACATTACTATTAAAGATAGCTTAGGTAACATTATAGGCAGCGGTAACTTCCCGATGGTGGCAGAAGACAGTACCGAGACCAAAAAACAAAGAAGGAAACGCCGCAGAAACAAAGAAGCAACCGAACAAGTAGCGCCCCCAGTTGTAGATAGTGCAGGAAATGTGATCGTTGATACTAGCGGTACGATCATTCCTGAATTTAAAGAAACAAAGAAAAGCAAGCGTAAAAAGAAACAAGAACAACAAGTGATTGTGACTGAAGCTGTAGTGGCTGCAGATACAGCAATGAAGGCTGCTGAGGATAACAGCGGTAATCAAAAGCGTAAGAAGAAAAAGAAAAATAAGGAAGAGCAAATAATAGCTCCTGAAGTGCCTGTAATAGATGCGCCGGTAGTGGCACCACCAGCCCCGGCTCCAGCACCTACGCCTGTTGTGGAAAATGCTGCTCCGGTAGAAAATGCAGAGCAGCCATTAAGCCCTAAAGAGCTGAAAAAGAAGCAGAAGGAAGCAGAAAAGGAACGTAAGAGAAAAGAAAAAGAAGAACAAAAGAATAAGGAAGCTGAAGAAGCTAAGCAAAAAGCACAGGCCGCACAGGCAGAAGAAAAAGCAAAGGAAGCAGCAGCGAAAGAAGCTAAACAAAAAGCTGAAGCAGAAGAAAAAGAGCGCAAGAAAAAAGAAAAAGAGGACGAGAAGGCCAGAAAGAAGAAGGAAAAAGAAGACGAAAAAGAGCGTAAGAAGAAAGAAAAAGAACAAGCCAAAGAATCAACAGAGCAAAAAGCACCTGAAGAAAAGAAAGAAGGCGGCCAGTAATGCTGCTGGGAGTAGCTACGTTATTTTCTTACCATTTTTTTCAACTGCCATAATACAGTCATTCTTGTGAAGTACAAGGTAGAGTTCTCTGCGGCCACCAAAATTCCTGAAAAAGCGTTCAACACCATCATCCATGCTGCCCTCAAGATCAAATGTGGACTGGTTTCTATTTTTGGCTTCTTTAATGACATGCCATAGTAAAAGCGACATAGCTTTATAGCTATTAGCTTCCTGGTTTTGCCCGCCCATAAAGTAGTAGCTGCAATTGTTGTCCCACACCTGCCATACTATGGCCTGTATGTTGCCGTTGGCCTTGGCAACCCATAATGCAGTGCTGCTATTGGCAAGGCATGCTTTCATTATCCGATCGAGGTATGCAAATGAATAAGCGGGTGGGTTTCCTTTTTTTGTAAGTGTCTGCTTCTGGAATTCAAATAACTGTTTGAGACAAGATGGATCGTTAACTATTTCCACTTCTTTTTCGGCTGCGCGAATATTACGCCGCATTGTGTCTTTCATGTTAGCCAGCAACAGTTCTTCGGTCATGCCGAGATCAATGAGGAATGTCTGCTGAACAGATTGATCCAAGTCGTAGTTCTTAAATATGCCTGCCTGTTTAAGACCCGGAGGCATAGACAAGTGCCATACTTTGGCTTCCGGTAGTTGTTTTAGTAATGCACTTACCGTATCATGTTCAAACCGGTCAGTGTTGCTTTCCTTGATATCATCGGGGTAAAATATTTTGGGCCCGAGGTATGGTGTAAGCAGGGGTGTACGCAGCATTGTAACACCAAGTTTTTTTTCGACGGGATACGCCCATGCTCCAGCTATTTTGTCGCCATTGGGAACCAGGGCAACATTCCAATCTTTGCAGACTATGTCCATCCACCAGGGCTGCATAAACAGCGGAAGATCTTTTTGCTCCCCTGCCAGTTTAATATACAGTGCTTTATTATCCATGGTATGTAATGGTCATTAAGTCTTTTTACGTTATTTGAACTGCAATACCTTAGCAGGTTGTATCCTGCGAATATACAACGCAGGCAACCACATACATAATACACACAGCACAATAGTTGCAACATCCAACACTGCAATCTGCCACCAAATTATTTTTACGGGTACATAACTCATAGAATAAGCACCCTCAGGCAGCTTGATGACCCCGAACTGCAATTGTATCCAGCAAAGGGCGAATGCGAGCAGGTTGCCCAGTAATACCCCAACGGTGCCGATGAGGCCGGCAATACTCAGGAATATATTGCGTGTAGTTTCAAACGGCATACCCAACGCTTTAAGGAGGCCTATCATACGGGCACGGTCCACCATCAATATCAATAGTACGGATCCCATATTGATTATAGCGACGATGGCCATAATAAACAAAAGAACAGCACCATTCAGTTTCTGAAAGGAGAGCCAGCTAAACAGGTTGAAGTAGTTTTCGCGGCTAGTGTATGATTCAAGAGGTGGTTGTATAAGATTGTAGTGGATGAAATCAGATACTGAATCGGCATATTTTTCATCGTCGAGGTTTACCTGGTAGCCATTGATACTATCTGCACTCCAGCCATTGATACGCTGCAATAGCCTGATGTCGCATAGTCCGAAGATCTTATCTACATCCTCCAGACCGCTATGTAGCAGGCCTGATACCCTGACCTTTCTTATCCTGGGGATGCCGTCTATCAGGAAATAGAGTTGTACTGTGTCGCCTGCGTTGATATCCAGTTTTTCAGCTGTTGCCCTTGATAATATCACCTGTTTTGAATACTCTGTATCGCTGTAGTCCATGGCGCTGCCTGTAACATCAATGCCACTAAGTAGTCTATAACTTTTATCGACACCTTTCAGTTTCAGCCCTTCCATGTTGCCATTGCCCTGCACTATAACCGGAAGTTCGGTAAAGGGGGCAACATCTGCGACATGAGGTATTTTCTTTATCTCGTTTACCAGCGCTTTATCGTAGTAAACAGGTTCGGAGAAATTTATGGAGTTGGAGTGAGACTCATCGAACCGGGTAATGTGGATGTGGCCGGTAAAGCTCATGAGTTTTTCGGTTATTGAGTCATTGAAGCCGGTGACTATAGCCATAGCAACTATCATCACCGCTACACTGAGCATAGTAGCAACTATAGCCAGTTTTATGATAAATGACGAGAATGCGCCCTTTTGTTTGACCAGGTAACGCCGTGCTATAAAAAAAGACAGGTTCAAATTTCTTCAGGCTAATTCACTCAAAAGTAAATCATTAATATCAATCAGTACCATCATCAAGTAAGCTGATGAGCTGCATCATCTCATCAGCCTTGAGGTCTTCACGGCGATAACGATAGCATAGCGCCAACTCTTCTATCATTTTTATGATGATCTTTTTGTTGATCAATGGTTTGAACTAAATATCACGGTCGGGAGCATTGATCTTTTTCAGGTATGTGTCTACGTCTCCCTGGGTGTACATCATACCGCTGGTAGGATCTATGTAAAACTGTATCTGCTGCACACCATCGCCGCCGGGGCTTAAAAAACTGTGCAGGGTATCGATGTAAGCAAAGATAAACTGGCGGGGTACATCCATTGCAAAAATGGGTATATCCAGTATTTCGCACAGGGACAGGTAAATGATACCTAAAGTGTATGCATTGCCATGCTTGCTTTCCAGAACCTGATTTATGAAAAAATGTTTGGGCTCACGTTCTGTAAGTTCGTGTCCCTGTAACTTGTAGTAATTGTAAAGTATGCTGTTAAAAACATTTACCTGCTCCAATGGAGTGAGGTAATTATTAAGTTCAAGCCATACATTTCTGCGGATCTGGTCGAACTCAGCAAGCACCGCAGGCACATTAAGATCAGGGAACTGATAGCGGGCAATCAATATAGCCCCTTTCAGCAATTCAGGGCGTTCTGACCTGCTCCATTCTACAATCTCGTGCTGCAGATCATTGAAATGTACCCTATGTATCAGCAACTCAATACGCTCCTGCACATTTTCGTCAACGGTGACTTCCCACAACTGCTCCAGTTTGGGAATTATCTCTCTTCCGTAATTGAGCAATTTGGAGGACACGGTATCAAACACCTCATCATCGGGGTCGTCTATCAATCGCAACAGTGCCGATATCTCTTTGTTTGATTGCATATTTAAAGTTACCCAAAAAATGATAATGTCAATAGCGCCGGTACGGGACCATGCTTTATTATTAACACACTTTCAACAAGTATCAAATTACAGGCCTGCTATTATCCAATTACTTTTTTTTGCCTCTCGCGCTTTTTTTAGGAGGATTTGCTTTTCCTTCTTCAATGATCGCCTTCACCTGCTCTATGGTCAAAGCTGCGGGGTTTTCCATGTGTTCTTTGGGCAATTTATAATTGCGTAAGCCCTGCTTGATATACGGACCGTATGGCCCTTTGAGGATCCTTATTTTTTCTTTTTCAAAGACCTTAACCTCCCTTTCAAGTTTTGCCTTTCTCTTCTCTTCTATCAGCGGGGCTACTTCGTCCAGGTTTACCGTGTAAGGGTCCATCTCCTTCTTCAGGGAGTAGAACTGCCCGGCATGCTGTGCGTATGGGCCAAAGCGGCCTATATTGACAACGACATCCTCGCTTTCAAAAGCTCCGATGTTCCTTGGCAGCCTAAATAGTTCTAATGCCTCTTCCAGTGATATTGTTTCAATGCTCTGGTTTGTGCGCAGTTTAGCAAAACGCGGTTTTTCTTCACCTTCTGCCACGCCACCAATCTGTACCATCGGGCCGAAACGACCGAGCCTTGCAAATACAGGCTTGCCGGTTTGTGGTTCCACACCGAGCTCACGCTCACCTTTTGCCCTGCTTGCATTCTCTATTGTGTGCTCTACAGTTTCATGGAAAGGATGGTAGAAGCTGTCGATCATTTTACTCCATTCCTGCTTGCCCTCTGCGATCTGGTCAAATTCAGCTTCGATCTTCGCCGTGAAGTCAAAGTCCATAACCTTTTCGAAATGCTCTTTGAGGAAATCCGTTACTACCATACCGAGATCGGTAGGGAACAGTTTATTTTTCTCAGCACCGAAGTTTTCGCTGTCGGTAACTTTCTTAATATTATCATTCTGCAGGGTAAGTACCTGGAAGTCACGCTTTACACCATCTTTTTCTCTCTTCTCCACATAACCCCTTGCCTGTATGGTACTGATGGTAGGTGCATAAGTAGAAGGGCGGCCTATACCCAGTTCTTCGAGTTTTTTTACCAGTGAGGCTTCCGTATATCTTGGCTGAGGCCTTGTGAAACGTTCAGTAGCCTGCAAACGCTGCATATCGAGTACCTGGCCACTGCTAAGTGGTGGCAGCATTCCCTCATTCTCATCTTCGCCATCTTCCTCATCCCGTCCTTCGGTATATACTTTCAGGAATCCATCGAAGCGGATCACTTCGCCGGTAGCGGTAAGCGGATCGGCCTGCGTAGATATGGCTATTTTGGCGATAGTACGTTCCAATTGGGCATCTGCCATCTGGCATGCCATGGTACGTTTCCAGATAAGTTCGTAAAGACGGGTTGTATCAGCGTCGCCTGCAGTAGTCACGGTCATATCCGTAGGCCTGATAGCCTCATGCGCTTCCTGTGCTGACTCGCTCTTTGTTTTGAATATCCTTTGCTGGTGATATTTTTCACCATATAATGCGGTAATTGACGCACGTGCGCCATCCAATGCTGTTTCAGAAAGGTTTACCGAATCGGTACGCATATAGGTGATATGCCCGTTCTCATATAGTTTCTGAGCCAGCAACATCGTCTTTGATACGGAGTAGCCGAGCTTACGGCTGGCCTCCTGTTGCAAAGTAGAAGTAGTAAATGGTGCAGATGGTGATTTTTTAGCCGGTTTTACCTGTACGTCTTTTACTGCGTAAGATGCACCTATACATTTCTGCAGGTAGCTTTCAGCGCCTGCGGCATCTTTTATTTTATCCGGGCCTTCTGCTTTGAAGGTTACTTTCTTCCCATTTATATCATCAGCGGCAAAAAAAGCTTCAACTTTAAAGCTGCTATTGACCAGGAAACGGTTGATATCTCTTTCGCGCTCTACAATAAGCCTTACAGCCACAGATTGCACCCTGCCCGCGGACAGATTGTTGCGCATGCTCATTTTGCGCCATAATACAGGCGATAATTCGAAGCCAACGATACGATCTAACACCCTGCGTGCCTGCTGGGCGTTAACGAGGTCCATATTCACAAAGCGAGGGTTGTCCACAGCTTTCTGTATGGCAGGCTTAGTGATCTCATGGAATACGATACGCTTGGTAGTATATGGATCAAGACCTAAAACCTCACACAAATGCCACGAAATGGCCTCACCCTCACGGTCCTCATCCGTTGCCAGCCAAACATCACCTGATTTTTTTGCGAGTGCTTTAAGTTCTTTTACTACTTTTTGCTTGTCTTCAGATACAATATACTTGGGTTTATAGCCATTCTTCATGTCTATGCCCATATCTTCTTTCTCCAGGTCCCTGATGTGGCCATAGCACGACTTCACCTCAAAATCACTCCCCAGTATTTTTTCTATGGTCTTTGCCTTCGCAGGCGACTCCACTATCAACAA
>CAYZKL010000037.1:29540-34351 GCA_964478855.1 uncultured Flavipsychrobacter sp. | reverse complement strand
AACTCAAATAACCCAAGCAACACTGTAAACCAGTGAGAATAGCTTAGAAATGCCCAGGTAAGCTGGTATCCTGCAACATTTTCAAGAGGTGTTTGCCATGCAGAAAATGGAACGATAAGACTGCATTGCAGGCCAAAGATCTTCATTCTCCCATACTCCATCATTACTATGCCTAGCATATATCTGGCTATACCATGATAAAGCACCCTGCTTTTAAACGCAGATATCAATTGAGCCATAATTAAGATAGAATTGAGGTTTATTTAAAGATATAGACTTTGTATCTAAACACAAATAGGCAGGTGCTATTTACAAAACCTCTTTTTCTTTCATCTGCTAAACTGCAGTATATAGATTGTAATAAGCGCCCTTGTCTGATAACAGGGAATCATGATTGCCTCGTTCTATGATCTTGCCGTGATCCATTACTATGATCTCATTGGCTTTACGTATGGTTGACAGCCTGTGAGCGATAACTATCGATGTCCTTCCCTTGATAAGGGTATCTATGGCATGTTGTATCAGTTGTTCACTTTCACTGTCCACCGATGATGTTGCCTCATCAAGTATCAGTATCGACGGATTATACAATAGCGCCCGCGCAAAAGACAACAACTGGCGTTGCCCCTGCGACAAAGTGTTGCCCCTCTCCATCACGTCAAAATCGTAATTCCCGGGCAGTCGCATAATGAAGTCATGTATGCCCAGCATCTTCGCAACTTCAATTACTTTCTCACGGGGTATATCTGCATTGCGTAGCGTTATATTATCTGCTATCGTACCGGAGAACAGGAATACATCCTGCAGTACAATACCTATGTGCCTGCGCAGGCTGTAAATATCATACTCATGCAGGTTATGACCATCTATAATTATTGCACCGCCATCAATTTCATATAGCCTGTTCAGTATGCTGATGATGGAGGTTTTACCTGCGCCGGTATGCCCCACTACCGCCATGGTCTTTCCCGCCTCCAATTTAAAGGTTACCCCCTTTAGTACCGGTACTCCTGCTTTATAACTGAAATGTACATCCTTGAATTCCACATTACCCTTTATCAACTCGACTTTCAGCGTACCATTATTCACAAGGTGTTCTGTGCTGTCTAATACATGGAATACGCGCTCGCCTGCAATGATACCCATCTGCAATACGTTGAATTTATCTGCCATCATACGCAGCGGACGAAACAACAGGTTGAGGTACAATACAAAAGAGATGATGACGCCCGGCGTAGCACCGTAGTTCATGATCCGTGCTGCACCGTACCACACCAGCAGCCCCAGCGATGATGCTAGTATGATCTCTACTATCGGGAAGAATACAGAATAGGCAAAAATGCCCTTGATATTGGCATCCCTGTGCTCTTTATTGATGTCATTGAATTTGTTTAGCTCCCGCTGTTCAGCCGCAAAGGCCTGTACTATATACATGCCTGTAAGATGTTCCTGTGCAAACGCATTTAGCGCCGATACTGCATTGCGCACCCGCTGGAAAGATTTATTCACCGCTTCCTTGAACCACCATGTGGCGAGTATCAGCAACGGAAAAGTAGCAAGACAAATAAGCGTAAGCCGCCAGTCCGTAATAAGCATCACAATGATAATGGCCACTATGGTCATGATATCTGCCACTATAGATATTATGCCTTCTGAGAACACATCATTGATCGCTTCGATATCGTTCACGGTACGTGTTGTGAGCGTGCCTATCGGCGTATTGTCGTAAAAAGAAATATCCTGGTGCAATATCTTTTTGAATACTGTATTCCGCAGATCATTGACCACTGTCTGGCCCAGCCAGTTGGTTCGGTAGGTAAACCAGAATCGCAGCAGGCTTTCCACCAGCAGCATCCCGAACTGGAACACACTGATCCAGATAAGGCCTGTAAGCAGGTTATTACTGATATACTTATCTACCGATACTTTAATTAGGTAAGGGCGCAGCGGTGAAATAACAGCCAGCACAATAGCCAGCGACATCGCCAGGTACAGGGTTTTACGGTACGGACCTGTAAAGGAGAACAGGCGTCGTAATAAGTTCAGGTCAAATGCCTTTTTCTTTATGGGTTTATCTATTGCCAATAGTTATGCCTCGTCTTTCATGCTCATTAAATACGCCTTGATGAAGTCATCAAGTTCTCCATCCATTACCGGCTGCACATTGCCTACCTCATGATCTGTACGGTGATCCTTGATCATTTTATATGGATGGAAAACATAAGACCTTATCTGCGATCCCCACTCTATCTTCTTCTTCGATGAGTTGGTTGCATTCAGTATCTCCTGCCTTTTGCGCAGTTCTTCTTCATACAGCCTGCTCTTCAGCATCGTCATTGCCTTTTCCCTGTTCTCGCCTTGGGTACGGGCCTGCTGGCACTCTACTATAATACCGCTGGGTATGTGCTTCAGTCGCACAGCCGTTTCCACCTTGTTCACGTTCTGTCCGCCCGATCCGCCCGAACGGAAGAATGCCCATTCCACATCGGCAGGGCTTACCTGTATATCTATTGTATCATCTATAAGCGGGTACACGAATACCGATGCAAATGAAGTATGCCTGCGCGCATTCGAATCGAATGGGGATATACGCACCAGGCGATGTACCCCGCTTTCTGCTTTCAGCAGTCCGTATGCAAATTCTCCGTCAAACTCCAGCGTTGCCTGCTTGATACCTGCACCGTCACCATATTGCACATCTATTTCACTTACCTTCCAGCCTTGTTTCTCGCCATACATACGGTACATGCGCAGCAGCATCTCTGCCCAGTCCTGGCTCTCGGTACCACCCGCTCCGCTGTTGATGACCAGCATCGCCGGCATTTCATCTTCAGGCTCATTCAGCGTCGACTTGAATTCCAGTTCATCAATATCCCTGGCTGCCTTATCATATGCTTCCTTCACTTCTTCTTCAGTCGCCTCACCTTCCTTCCAGAAATCATGAAGCACCGCAAAATCCTCAACTGTTGATTTTACTTGTTCATAGAACTCCGTCCAGTATTTATTTATTTTAATTTCTTTCAATATGGCAGTTGCACGGGCATTATCATCCCAAAAACCGGCAGATAGGCTCAGTTGCCTGTCATTTTCCAGTTTTATCATCCTGTCTTCGATCCTCAGGAATCGGTGCAGGTGTTGGATGCGTTCCCGCATTTCTTTCAGGTTTTCCTGTGTCATAGCGGGTGCAAAGGTAATGAAATGACATCATGGCTTACTTACAGAATACTATAAAATATAACCCATCGTCAGTTTACTGCTCGTTATCGGTTATCGGTAGCAGATCTTTCGCTCCATAATCAAAAAAGGATGACCATCAATGTATTGTTTACACACCAGCCAGTTACCTTTTTCGTCAAAACCTTCGTAGTCTGATGTAATTGTAGAAATTAATCTACGTGTGTGGTAGGTTGCTTCTTCAACAGGGAAACCTTTTCGGTTAAATTTTTGCCTTGTTACAGAATACCCATCTGTAATTGTATGATAATAATTCTGCTCCAATTCGTTGTGATATTCATCATATTTAATCCAAGTCACCATGCCCAATGTATCATATACAAAAGAGCTATCGATAAGGAGGTAGCCCTTCGAAGTAAAAATGACTACATCCCTACTCCCATCCAGTTTTCCATTTTTAAAGCCGGTGCTAACAGCCCTGCGTCCACCCTCATCATATTTCAGTATAACCTGGATACTATCCCCATTCTTTTGGCAAGTAACTCGCTCAATCAGCCTTGCTGAACTATCATACTTAAAAACACTATTCGTCTCAATCGCCCCACTACTATCATATCCTTGGGCATTAGTTACATTGCCGTCAATATTAAAATTAGTGATTTCCTTTCCCCTATATTGCCTCCTTTTCGTTGCCTTATCGAATGAATAAATCGATTCTTCAGAAGATTTCACCGGACCTTTAAGTTCATACCTCCTTAAATCATTACAAGGCCATCTATATTTATGCTCATTGTGAATGTTACACGATGTGACCATTAAGCAAAAAAGAAACAAAATCTTATTTCTAATCATACCCTAATATATATAAAACACAATAAATTTACATATTCCTAAAAAGACAATTCAAATTATTACCAAAATATTGATTGTATCTTTATTTACTTTTTCCCGGAAGAAAAAATATGCGCGAAGGGCAGTTTATTAAAGAAAATCTGAAACGCTGGGAAAATTACCAGCAGCCTACCGAAAACCCTGACGAGGTGGCAAAACGATTTACCTACCTGGTAGATGACCTCTCCTATGCAAAGACTTTTTATCCCCATGGCAATACCAGCAGATATATCAATAGCATCGCTGCCAATATTTACTTATCTATTTATAAGAACAAGAAAGAAAAGAAGCAGCGTTTCTTCACCTTCTGGACCACGGAGCTGCCACTGATCATAAAAAGATATCACCGCACACTATTGTTTACCTTGTTGCTGTTCCTGGCGTTCGTAGCAATAGGTGTCTTCTCTGCCTGGCAGGATCCGTCGTTTGTTCGTGCCATTCTCGGCGATAGATATGTGGATATGACCGAACGCAATATTGCCAATGGCGATCCTTTCGGTGTTTACAAACAGGAGAACCAGTTATCCATGTTCCTGCGCATAGCGTTCAATAACATTCGGGTATCCTTCCTCTGTTATTTTGCGGGTATCATGTTGGGTGCCGGCACGTTATACCTGTTATTCCAGAACAGCCTCATGCTCGGTGTTTTTGAGTACATGTTCTTTCATCACAATATGGGATTCCGCTCCATCATGGTGGTCTTCGTTCACGGTACGCTGGAATTGTCTGCTATTGTAATTGCCTGT
>CAYZKL010000037.1:16486-29530 GCA_964478855.1 uncultured Flavipsychrobacter sp. | reverse complement strand
TCACTGTTGTTCCCCGGCACTTATACCCGCATGCAGTCATTCACCCGTGCCGCCAAAGACAGCGTTAAGATCATAATCTGCCTGGTTCCCATATTTATTGTGGCCGCATTTTTTGAGGGTTTTGTCACCCGCCATACTGGTATGCCACTATGGCTCAGCCTTACCATATTATCATCGTCCGCGGCTTTTATGATATGGTATTTCATTATTTACCCCATAAGAGTAAGCAAGAAAGTAAACCCTGATGCGCCAGTTGATTAACCGATCTGTCTTATTGCTACTGGTGCTGGTATGCTCTTGTGTGCATACTACCTATGGCTATGCAGATTCGCTTCGTACGGTCACCCCATCGCAATGGCATAAACTCACTAACGACAAAGTATTTAATTATAAAACACTTCGTGAACCGGTAGCAAAGCCGCGTGAACCGGGTCTCCTTGATGGAGTATTTGAGCGACTATTCGCCTTACTCTCAGGTAGTCTTGGCTATGTACTATTATGGGTCATTGTTATCGCTGTTATCAGTTTCATCATATACCGGATCGTCAGTTCCGACAGTTTCTTCTTCGGTAAGAAGAGCAAAAAAGTAACCGGCACCGAAGGACAGGATATAGAGGATATTACCAATACCAACTGGGAATCATTACTGCAGCAGGCCCTGGCACAAAAAGACCTGCGCATGGCAGTACGGTATAGATATATGTGGTTATTGCAACTGTTACAACAGCAGGAGTTGATCCTATACCGCACAGATAAGACCAATTACGAATACTACACAGAGCTTAGCAACTCACCATACAAACAGCCCTTCAGGCAACTGACACGGCAATATGAATATGCTTGGTATGGCAGTTATGCACTTTCAGAGACTGCTTACCACGAATACCAGGAACTCTTCAATGACCTTAAAAAACAATTAAAGGCATGAGGAGCAGGCTCTACATATTGATGGCGTTACTGCTGCTCACATCGCTCAACGGTTGTATCAATACCGATAAAAAAGTGAACTGGGCCATCACGCTCGACAGTAAGGACAAAGGGCCGTATGGCACTTACCTTGCGCACCAATCATTAAAATACTTTTTTCCTAAAGCATCCATAGCTGTCTTACCTCCTGCGTTCAGGTATAGCAATATGGACAATAAAATGAAGTACAATTTTGAGCATCATAACCTGCTCATCTTACAGGGTCTTGATTTCAAGTTAGCTCCAAAGGAATGGGATGAGCTCAAACAGTTTGTAGAGAATGGTAATGAACTGGTGATCTTCTGCTCAGTGCTTGATACTTTGATCGAGCAGGAACTTGATTGTTACAAGCGGTACCCGTTCGACGAGAATTATGACGATGGTATTTTTAATATTGAAGGCGAGAATGCGGGCATTCTTTCCATCAACAACAACCCCGGTAAAGTATACGGTTACGCGGGTCATTCACTGAAAGGATATTTCTCCGGCAAAACAGAGCCCTCTTCCGACACTTCATCCGGCTACTTCTACGACTCCTCCAAAATCATGAACAACGAGGACAGCAGCATAGCGCACTATATTAAGGCGAAGGTCGATTCCGCTGCGTTCAACATTGATGAAGAAACAGAAGACTCGACAGATTCAGATTATGATCCGATAATTTGCGACACACTCGGCTACGCATTCCAAAAACCAAACATAGTTCGTTATACCCTCGGCAATGGGCATATCACATTACATGCCGCACCATTGGCACTCAGCAATTACTTCCTGCTACAACCGGGCAATGAATACTACCTAACCGCCATCTGGCAAACCCTCCCGCATAATATAAACCGTGTTTACTGGAATGACTACATGAAGCGCCATGCGGAAGATTCAGATCTGGGAATACTATTGCGTCATCCGGCCACAAAAATGGCATTGTGGCTTACAGTGATCGCTATGATCGTTTACATCGTATTCGAAGGTAAGCGCAAACAAAGGATCATCCCCATCATACCTCCACTGAAAAATGATTCTGTATCTTTTGTAGAGACTGTGGGCAGGCTGTATTTTAATAAAGGTAATCATACCAATCTTGCAGAAAAGATGTCGTTGCAATTCCTGGAGTGGGTACGCACCCGTTACTACCTCAATACTAATATACTCAACGAACAGTTCATTCACCAGCTCACCGTGAAATCCGGCGAACGGGAAACAACCGTGAGGGCATTGATAGAAATGATACAGGAGATAAGAACAGGCGCACCAAAAATAGATGACGCTTATCTTTACCAGTTATACAATACTATTCAGCAATTTTATAAAAATGATCATCGATAATGGAAACAGAACAGCTTGATAACACGCAAAGCCAGGTTCCGGAACTGACCCAACTGGTAGAACTGGTGCAGGAACGCATACAGACAGTTATAGTCGGCCAGCACAGCATGATAGAACAACTGCTCGCCGGGCTGCTTGCCGATGGGCACATTCTTATAGAAGGGGTGCCCGGCGTAGCCAAGACGCTTACTGCCAAGCTGCTTGCTAAGCTCATCAACACCCGCTTCTCCCGCATACAGTTCACACCAGATCTTATGCCAAGCGATGTGTTGGGCACAAGCGTGTTCAATGCTCAGTCTGCTGCGTTCCAGTTCAAGGCCGGCCCTATATTCAGCAACATTGTGCTGATAGACGAGATCAACCGTGCCCCTGCAAAAACCCAGGCAGCGCTTTTCGAAGTAATGGAAGAGCGGCAGGTTACTGTGGATGGGCTCACGCACAAAATGCAGTCTCCGTTCATGGTCATCGCCACACAGAACCCCATAGAGCATGAAGGTACTTATCGCCTGCCTGAGGCACAGCTGGATCGTTTCCTGATGAAGATAACTGTGGGCTATCCTACGCTCGAAGATGAGATAAAGATACTCGGCCGACACAATCAGCAGGCCATAACCGATCTGCTGAGCTCTATGGAAGCAGTGATCACACCTGACACCCTGAATGCTGCCCGTATAAAAGTCCGTGAAACACATATTGAGCCAAAATTGCTGGAATTTGTCGCTAAGATCACGTGGGAGACCCGCAATGACCGTTCGCTTTACCTCGGTGCTTCGCCACGTGCATCCATAGCTATGCTACAGATAGCCAAGGCGTTCAGCGTATTACGTGGCAGGAACTTCGTAATACCGGAAGATATATTAGCTGCTGCTCCTCCTGTATTGCGCCACCGCATTGGCCTCACACCCGAAAAAGAAATGGAAGGCGCCACTACCGATGACGTGATAAAAGAGATACTGGCTAGAATGGAAATACCACGATAAAGAACCTGCAAAGCAATGAACATAATAAAGCGATACATAGGTGATCTGTACATCGGCAAGCGGTGGTACATACTCATGGCCATATGTGTCCTCTTATTGTTCATTTCTTTCTTTTTCAAGGCCATGTTCGTATCTGTGCAGATCATTACGGCATTCGCCATTTTTGCCACGATCTTCGACTACATGTTCTTATTCTTTTCAAAAGGCAAGATAACCGCCACACGCACTACGACTCCCCGGTTCAGCATCGGCGACGACAACCAGGTAACACTTACGTTCACAAATACGCTCTCATTCAGCATCAGGGGTACTTTCATCGATGAGTTACCACACCAGTTTCAGCAGCGCAATTTCGAACAACCATTACTAATGGATCAGAAAGCTGAATACACCACCACTTACCTGTTACGCCCCCTCTCCCGTGGTGAGTATTCATTCGGTCATCTGTTTGTTTTTATATCCAGTCCCATAGGCTTGCTGCGCCGCAGGTTTACTACCGCCGAGCCATCAATGGTAAAAGTATATCCTGCATACCAGCAGCTGAGAAAATTTCAACTCCTGGCTATCAGTGGTAACACACTCACCGGGGCCAAGAAAGTCAGGAGGCTGGGGCACAGCATGGAGTTTGAAAAAATAAAGGACTATGTACAGGGCGATGATGTGCGTACCATCAACTGGAAGGCCACTGCCCGCAGCAACAACCCCATGGTCAATACCTTTACCGATGCGCGGCAGCAACAGATCTACTGCCTCATTGATAAAGGCAGGAACATGAAAATGCCGTTTGAAGGCATGACCCTGCTCGATCATTCTATCAATGCGGCACTTGCATTACTCAATGTGGCCTTACTCAAACAGGATAAGGCTGGCCTCATCACTTATTCTAATAAAGTTAGCGACATCATCATTGCAGACAGGCGCACCACACAGTTGCAGTTGATCATGGAAACGTTGTACAAACAACAGACCCAGTTCAAAGAGAGCGATTACGAGGCTGTATGGAGTGCCATTCACAGGGGCATCAATCAGCGTAGCCTTATCCTGCTGTTTACCAATTTCGAGACCTATTCGTCTATGGAGCGGCAACTGCCCTTCCTCAAAAAAATTGCACAGCGGCATCTTGCCTGCGTGGTCTTTTTCCGCAATACCTTGCTCAAAGAGATACATGAGTCCAACCCTGACAACATAGAAGGCATTTATATCAAGACCATTGCCGACCAGTTCGATATGGAAAAACGACAGATCGTCAAGGAACTTCGCCGTCATGGTATCCTATCCATCCTCACCACTCCTCAGGCACTCTCTGTGGATGTGGTCAATAAATACCTGGAACTCAAGGCCCGCCAAATGGTCTGATTGGATATATTTAGCTACTTATACCCAAGATATTCATTTTCCTTTACGTCTATATGTGCAACGATTCGTTTACACACCATCGATTTTTTGTAAAGGAGTAGTACCTATATCCTCATGTTTTAAGCCTGTATCTTTATAGATACAGGCTTTTTTATGTATTTTTCAGCGTGAATCGCCCGTTAACAGATTTTATCAATAAGCATTACCTGCTCATATTTTGTGCGATCCCTCTCCTGAGTATAGCGCTACATTTTCATGTGTTCAACAGGGATCTCGTGGGCATTCATGTATGGCGGCAAACAGAGACGCAGACTGTTATCAATAATTTTTATCGGGAGGATATGAATATCCTCTTTCCCCGGGTCAATGACCATGCCGATACCGACCGACTCCACCGTATGGAGTTTCCGTTAATGCAATGGTTATTTGCACTTTGCTACAAATTGCTGGGGCCTCATATCGCCATCAGCCGGGTACTCACTTTCCTTATCGGCCTTGGCTCTGTTTATGGCATGTACTACCTGTGCCATAAGGTATTTGCCAACCGCACGATTGCCGTCGTTTGTGCGTGGTGCTTTAACTGGTCCCCGGTGTTCTACTATTACACCATTAATCCGTTACCCGATAATATGGCCCTGTGCTGCGCAATATGGAGCCTGGGGTTATTTTATACGTATCTACAAACCACTAAGATCAGATATGCCGCCGGCAGTGCGCTCATGCTCTGTATCGCCACATTGGTCAAGTTACCCTTTATTCTCTATGGCTCATTCATGCTCACATTCGTATTGGTACAAATGTGGAGAAAAGAGTTCCCGGGCAAACAGTTGTTACAGGTCATTCTTATTTATGCTGCATGTATCGTGCCTCCTGCAGCATGGTATGCCACTGTTATACCTACATGGAACAATGGCGTGGTTAAAGGCATACTGGACACGCAACAGGACACGAACGAATTGCTACACATCCTCACCCATACGCTCGTTTCCACGCTGCCGGAATTGCTGCTTAACTATGGCTCTGTCCTGTTCTTTGTAGCCGGCATTATTTATCTTTTTCGTAGCAAAGCAAACAAACACCCTTACTTCCTTCCCTTTCTGGCATTGGGCATCAGTGTCATCCTCTACTTCTTGTTCGAGATGAATATGATCACCACCGTTCACGACTATTACTTGTTCCCGTTCCTGCCACTCTTGTTTATATTGGTGGGCTATGGCGGTTATAAATTACTAGGGATGTCCGGAAAATTGCCGGTAGCATTGGCGGCACTATGCCTGCTCATTTTACCACTTACGGCCTTCCTTCGTGCCAATAGCAGGTGGGATACAAAAGACCCGGGATTTAACGCAGCCTACTATAATAACAAAGATCATTTGCGTAGCATCATTCCCCCCAATGCCCGCTGCGTAGCCGGCAATGATGAATCTCATTATATAGTATTGTACTATCTCGACCGCAAAGGTTGGACTTTCGATCACGACGAGTTGGATAGCACAAAACTGGACTATTACAGGAGCAAAGGTGCACAGTATCTATGCTCAGACAGCCGTATCGACGAAACACCTGCTGTAAAAGCGCTGCTGCAAAAGAAAATATTTGAGGATGGAACCTTGCGGATTTACGAATTAAAATAACGAAATTTGACGCAATGCTGAAATACACCCATCTATTATTCACCATCGTTATATTTCTGCTTGCAGGCTCCTGCAAAAAGGATGTATTGCAGGTACATAAGGTGAAAAAACTCAACAGCAACACTACAGAAAGTTTATACAATATCAGGTTCATCGATAACGATAAGGCCATTATTGCCGGTGGCGAAAAATATAACCGGTCTGTTGTACTAAGATCAATGGATGGTGGTAACACTTGGAGTGCCGGCTCATACCCGCAGGCAGCAAAGGCTATGTATGGTTTTGCAGTTGCACCGAATGGCAATATATACCTGAGCGGCGATGGCACCCTCCTCTACTCTGCCGATACCGGCCTCACATGGCAATCGTCAAATCCGGGCAACTGGTTGTTCTATAACGGCATTTCTTTTCCTGTACCCGATACAGGCGTGCTCATAAGTAGCGTACTGCAACGCCAGAGTGCTATTACCCAGATTGATGCAAACTTCAACTTTATTGACGAACATACATTCCAGTTCGGGCTCAATAATATTTACATGACCTCACCTTCCACAGGATATGTAATAGGCTATGGAGCCGTTATGAAAACTACAGACCACAGGCGTACATGGAATTTCCAGGATGTGAAAGGAGATAATTTCATGGCAATGGATATACATGGCAATGAGATATGGATGTGTGGTTTCAATGGAAGCATTTTTCATACTACTGATGGTGGTGATCATTGGGATATGTTGCGCAACGGAAACGACATAACATTACCACGCTATTACACGCTCGATATACTGTTTAAGGACAAGTACAGTGGATGGGCTGTTTGCGATGACGGAAAAATGATATTTACAGATGATGGTGGTGTCCATTGGGCCCCCTATGAGCAGTTTACTAACAGTGCACTTCGCAGTATAGCCTTATGTCCCAATGGCGACCTGCTGGTAGCCGGCGATAATGGTGTATTGTTCCGCATCACGCCCTGATCTCAGAAACCCATACCGAATCCGAATTCAGCCAGTTCCGCTACCGACAGATG
Source organism: uncultured Flavipsychrobacter sp. (assembly GCA_964478855.1). Taxonomy (GTDB): domain Bacteria; phylum Bacteroidota; class Bacteroidia; order Chitinophagales; family Chitinophagaceae; genus Nemorincola. Next base: position 22,238 of record CAYZKL010000037.1, on the reverse strand, counting down.
TGTTTTCAGGAAACCGCATAGGAAGAACTCCTTAATGGGCCCATGCTCTCGCTGCACCAGGTATAGGTTACCACCCAGCTTTTGGTAATAAAGGCCTTGTGTCTGGTATGCCTGCTTGATGTAATAACCCATTTGCAACACTACTCCTACCCTGCCCAGCAAAAATTCATTACCCACTATCAGTGCGCTTTTATAAGCATGTTTGCTTTCCATCCCTGCCGGCACAAAGCCCGTATTATTGCGCAGGTAAGCATATATACCCTGGTGATAAGAATAGTCGATACCTACAAATAATTTGTTCTTGCTGATCCATCGTTTACTGGCGTATGCTGTTGCCAGGTATATAGGATAAGTTGGCCCAAGCGGTGCCTGCGACTGGTTAAACGATATAGATGTCCTGAATTCTGCCAGCCAGCGGTTGCGGAGGGGCTTCAGTTTTTTGACCACCCGCTTAGGTTGCGACGTGGTTGGAAAATATTTCACGCCTGCATGAAATCCATACAGGTTGATACCAAGATTGGGCTGGTGCCAAGATGCATCTGAGATATGTGAAAAATTCATACCGGCCTGTAGGTCCCAGTGCTCATTGGCATGATACCGTATATCGGTCATAAATGTGGCATAGTCATTGAGTTTGCTGCCTATTGCATTATTTATCGTGTCCACCGGAGTTATGCGGGAGTATGCTTTGGTTACATAGCCCACACCATTACCTATTCGCAGTGTCCATTCCAGTTTTTTATAGGCGATCAGGGGTATCGTGATGTTCGGATAGATACTGTAACAACGCCCGTATATAGAATCAATGCCATAGTTCGTATAAGTAATGCCTACGCCTATTATCGGGTATCGCCTACGTATCTCCCAGTCTTTCTTACCCCACGTCTTCCACTGAAAGTTCACATCCATACCTGTTGAGAGTTCCGGTACCGGCAAATGGAACTTAGCCGTATGCTTGATCACTGTACCCTGGAAAGCATTCGCCTCTATCCCGAATCCTGCAAGTCGCTTATTGTCCTGCCCCGCACAGTATTGCGACGCAAGCACAGAAAGCAATAAGAATAGTGTAACAGGCTTAAAGTTCATTTCCGGGATAACGATGTAAATTTATTTATGATGCTAATTTACTGAAAACGATATATATCAGTGCATCCTGTCGCCTCTTGGCGCAAGCATTTGTAGCACATTGGTTTCCACCTCCAGCCATTGCTGCCAGAATGTGCGAACTTTTTCAGCCGGGTAATATTGCTCTGCAAGATCTATGAATAGCCTGTAATGCCCCGCTTCCGAAACCATGAACTTATGATAAAAGGTGCGTAGGGCTTCTTCTTCCAGTTTTTCAGACAGTAGCCGGAACCGTTCACAGCTTCTTGCTTCTATAAGTGCAAAAAGCGTCAGTCTGCTTAATAGTTTGTCCTGGCTGTATTTCACTTCAGGTTCGTTTTGCAGCAGCAGGTTCACATAGTCATTCTTCCGCTGGCGGCCCAGTTCAAAACCTCGCTTCTTCATTTCCGCCCACACCATCCTGAAGTGGCCCCACTCTTCCGTTACTATCGGCGATAGTGCATTCACCAGTTCTATTCGCTCCGGGTACCGCTGTATCAGGGTAATGCATTGCGTCGCTGCTTTTTGTTCGCAGAACGCATGATCGGTCAATATCTCCTGCAGCGACACCGATGCAAGGTCCACCCACCTCGGGTCAGTCGGTAATTTCAATCCCAATATCGAGTTAGCTTCAAAGATATGCCTGCTGTAGCAATTTACTGAACATTCATAAATACAATATACTTTATATAAGACACATCCGTTAAAGCAACTTATCTTTACGTTCTATTTCAGATTATATGGAGAAAACAATACTGGTCACTGGCGCTACAGCCGGTTTCGGGAAAGCCATAGCAACCCGTTTTGCCAAAGAAGGTTACACGGTATGCATCACCGGCCGTCGGTCCGAAAGGCTGGCAGAACTAAAGGCTGAACTTGAAAAACAATACAACGCAAAGGTTATCACACTTTGTTTCGATATCAGGGACAGGAAGCAGGTAGAAAATGCGCTGAATGATTTTAAACAACAGGTACCATATATAGATATACTGGTAAACAATGCCGGTCTTGCTTCAGGTTTATCCACCATAGATGAAGGCGATATTGATGATTGGGAAAAGATGATAGATACCAATGTTAAAGGCTTACTCTACGTTACCCGACAGATTGCACCAATGATGCGTGATCAGGCTCACGGGCATATCATTAACATAGGCTCTACCGCCGGCAAGCAGGTATACAAGAACGGCAATGTGTATTGCGCTACCAAATTTGCAGTTGAAGCACTTAACCAGTCTATGCGCATCGACCTGCTGCCCTATGGCATCAAGGTAACAGCTATCAACCCCGGCATGGCGGAGACAGAGTTCTCTCTCGTTCGTTTCAAAGGCGATGCCGAGCGTGCTACTAATGCTTATGCGGGCATCAATCCACTTCGTGCCGAGAACATTGCCGACATAGCATGGTTCTGTGCAAACCTGCCTGCGCATGTTTGTATCAATGACCTTACTGTTACCTGCCTTACGCAGGCAACTAGTGTATATGGCATCAAAGAAGCAGAACGTGCAAAACCAATAAAGTAACAGGCTGCTTTTTGATTTTTAACTTTTGAATTTTTACTTTTCAATTAACACCATGTTCTCAGCTACTACACAGATAAGGGTTCGCTACGGAGAAACTGACCAGATGGGTTATCTCTATTATGGCAACTATGCTTTGTATTACGAGGTAGGCCGTGCAGAAGCCATCAGGCAACTTGGATTCACCTATCGCCAGTTGGAAGAGATGGGTATCATGATGCCGGTGGCAGAATTGAATGTTCAATACTTCCGACCAGCCCTTTACGACGATCTGATCACGGTTAAGACAATACTCAAAGTACTGCCCGATAGCCCTAAGATTCAGTTCCATTCAGAACTGTATAATGAAGAAGGACAGCTACTGAACAAGGGCGTTACAACCCTCGTATTCTACGACCCTAAAGAAAAGAAAAAAACAATGATGCCTGCGGAACTACACGACCGCCTGGCACCGTTCTTCAATCAGCAAGCATGAGCAATATAGCAGCTTCCATAATCACCATCGGAGATGAGTTACTGATAGGTCAAACCATTGATACCAACTCCGCATGGATCGCACAGCGCCTCAATGCACTGGGCATAGATGTCCTGCGCAGGGTGGCAGTTGGCGATGAGCGCAATGCCATCATCAATGCCCTTGATGAAGAACTGGCTCGTGCATCACTGGTATTCATCACAGGTGGCCTCGGCCCCACTGCCGATGACATTACCAAACCACTGCTCAATGATTATTTCGGTGGCACTATGAAGATAAACGAACAGGCACTGGAGCATATCCGCAGCCTGTTCACAAAACGCAACCGCCCTTTCCTCGAGCGGAACATGAAACAAGCCGAGGTACCCGATAACTGTACAGTACTGTTCAACAGGATGGGTACCGCTCCGGGCATGTGGTTCGAGAAAGACGGCAAGGTCGTTATTTCCATGCCCGGCGTTCCTTTCGAGATGGCCTCCATCATGGAAGACGAAGTACTGCCAAAACTAAAACAACGTTTCCTTAGCGATGCGCTCCTCCACCGCTCCATAATTACAGCAGGAGAAGGCGAAAGTTTCATCGCCGATAAGATACAGGACCTGGAGGAAGCGTTACCTCCGCACATCAAGCTAGCGTACCTGCCGGGTGCAGGCATGGTAAAGCTACGCCTCACCGGAAGAGGTAACGACCCGATCGCTCTTGCAGACGAATTACAGGTACATCAGGCAGCAATAGCCACTCGTCTCGATTATATTCTGATCGCCCTGGAAGACATACCCATGGAGCAGATAGTGGGCAGGTTACTGGCAACAAACAACCTGAAACTCGGCCTTGCAGAAAGCTGCACTGGTGGTAACATCGCACATCACATTACCCAGGTTCCCGGCGCATCCGCATACTTCAATGGTAGCATCGTCTGCTACCAGGACGAGATCAAGCAACAGATTCTTGGAGTAAAAAAAGAAACGATCACACAATACGGTGTCATCAGCGAGCAGACAGCAGTAGAGATGGCACAGGGCGCCATCAGGATACTGGATGCGGATGTCGCACTTGCTATCACCGGCCTGCTCGGTCCTGCAGGCGATGGCGACACATTACCTGTCGGCACTATCTGGATGGCCGTAGCTGGCAAAACAACAGTAAAGACGAAAGAGTTCCGTTTTCATTACGACCGGGAGCGCAATAAAGAAATGGCTACATCTATGGCCAAGCTCATGATCTGGAAGTTCATCAATGGCAAATTATAGATCATGCACAACCACCTCATTTTTCTTATAGGTATGCCCGCTGCCGGAAAAACATTCTGGGCACAGCAGGTATCCGAAAAATATGACTTGTCTTTCATCGATCTCGATCAGTACATTTCCCGCCACGAAAGTGCCAGCGTTCCTGCCCTCTTTGCCCAATATGGCGAAAAAGGCTTTCGTGAACGTGAACATGAGTATCTGAAAAAAATAATAACCACTACCACCGAACCCACAATTATAGCTTGTGGCGGCGGCACTCCCTGCTTTCTCAATAACATGGAGCTGATGAAAGATGCAGGAGTGGTCATCTACCTGCAGACCGACATCACCCAACTGCTGGAAAACCTGAAGAACAGCGACGAGATCCGCCCCCTTCTCAGGGGCAAGCCCGACTTGTTCGCTCACTTACAGGATATGCTGCATAAGCGTGGTCCTGTTTATGAGCAGGCTCACCATATTTTACATACTAAAGACATTTCCATCGCTACCTTTGCCAAAATTATTGCTCATGTATAAACAGGCATTAACAGCGGGCGCTTTATTTGCTGCACTTGCTGTGGCTCTTGGCGCATTCGGCGCACATGCACTCAAAACCATTCTGCCGCCAGCACAGGTCCTCATTTTCGAGACAGGTGTCCGCTACCAGTTCTACCATAGTTTCGCCTTACTGGCTACAGGTATCATATATGGTGCTGCTCCGGGTAAGAACATCAGGCTGGCTTCTACCTTTTTTATTATCGGCATACTCCTGTTCAGCGGATCTTTATATACGATGTCGCTGTTGAGCATTGGCGGTGTAGGCCTTGGCCCTATCGGCATCCTTACCCCTATTGGCGGTTTATTTTTCATCCTCGGTTGGCTGCTGTTATTATTAGGCATTCTTAAAAACAAATAATGAAAGTCATTGCATTGATACCGGCACGCCTTGGTGCTACCCGCTTCCCGGCAAAACTCCTTGCACCTATAAAAGGCAAAAGCGTTATCAGGCGCACTTATGAGTCTGCACTCAATACCGGCCTGTTCGATGAGGTTATCGTAGTTACCGACAGCGATGATATCCTTAATGAAGTGGTCACGCATGGCGGCAAAGCCGTAAAAAGCACAGGGCAATACGAAAGCGGCACCGACCGTATAGCAGAGATAGCCGCTAGTATGGAAGCCGATATATTCGTAAATGTGCAGGGCGATGAACCTTTTGTACAAAAAGAACCCTTGGCGCAATTACTGGCATTATTCTCCGGCACCGATGGCAGCAATGTACAGGTTGCATCATTGGTACAGCAGCTTACCGACCCGGCACTTATCAACGATCCCAACTACGTCAAGGTAGCCCTCGACCTTTCAGGAAATGCCTTGTTCTTTTCACGCAGCATCATACCATATCCCCGCAATACAGAACTCAC